>JAFQDI010000119.1 GCA_017416055.1 Lachnospiraceae bacterium | reverse complement strand
TAGCTGATCTCCTTCATCTTCAGGCTGCCCTCCATGCTGATCGCATAGTCGATTCCTCTTCCGATGAAGAAAATGTCCCTCGCGTTGGCATATTTGGACGCAAACCACTGGATACGCTCCTTGTCATCCAACAGCTTCTTTATCTTGTCCGGCAATGTCAGAAGTTCCGCAACCAATGCTGAATATTCATCTTCTGCCAGTTCTCCCCGCACCCGCGCGAACTCCACTGCCAGCAGATAAGATGCAATCAACTGCGTGCTATATGCTTTGGTCGTCGCCACCGCAATCTCAGGTCCCGCCAACGTGTAAAATACATTGTCTGCCTCCCTGGCAATGGATGATCCAACCACATTGACAATGGCTAATGTCTTCACTCCTCGTTCTTTCGCCTCGCGAAGAGCTGCCAGACTATCCGCCGTCTCTCCGGATTGACTGACAATAATTACCAGGCCATTCCTGTCTAACAACGGACTGCGATAACGGAATTCGCTGGCCAGTTCCACCCGCACCGGAATCTTCGCCAGATCCTCGATCACGTACTGTGCCGCGATGCCCACATGATAGGCAGATCCACAGGCAACAATGTAAATCTGACTGATCTGCTTGATCTCATCTTCGCTGAGTCCAACTGCGGAAAGATTGATTTTCCCACCGTCAATCACCGAATTTAACGTGTCGGAGACTGCCTTCGGCTGCTCGTGAATCTCCTTCATCATAAAGTGCTCAAAGCCGGCTTTCTCTGCCGCCTCAGCATCCCATTTGATCTCGGTCAGTTCTTTTTCGATCTGCTCCCGGTCAACATTAAAGAACGTTGCCTTTCCCTTTTCCAGACGGGCAATCTCCATGTTCCCGATGTAGTAAACCTTTCTGGTGTACTTGAGAATCGCGGGCACGTCTGAGGCCACATAAGTCTCACCGTCCTCGATTCCGATGATCATCGGACTGTCTTTTCGGGCAACATAAATCTCTCCGGGATAATCTGTGAACATCACCGCCAGCGCATAGGAGCCTCGGATACGCATCATCGCGCGGGCAACGGCAGAGGTGGGCCCATCCGCATATTTTTTGTAATAATAGTCAATCAGCTTGACCGCAACTTCCGTATCAGTCTGGGAGTAAAAACGATAACCGCTCTTCACCAGCTTCTCTTTCAATTCCTGATAGTTCTCAATGATTCCGTTGTGCACGGCAATCACCGACATATCCTCGCTGGAATGAGGGTGTGCATTCGTCTCGGAGGGTTCTCCATGGGTCGCCCAACGTGTATGACCAATACCGCAACTGCCCTTCAGTGCCCGGCCACCATCTGTTTTCTCGATCAGTGATTTCAGCCTTCCCTTCGCCTTGACCACCTCGGCTTCTGCCTCCCCGTCGCGCACCGCCAGTCCCGCAGAATCATAGCCTCTGTACTCCAATTTTGACAGTCCATCCAAAAGAATCGGTGCCGCCTGATGATCACCCGTAAATCCAACTATTCCACACATTGAATTCTGTCCTTTCCCCTGATGATGTATTTCGTTTGTTCTCTATTTCTGACATTTGGATTGTCTTTTTTCCTTACCATCTTATTATACGAGTTCTTTTTTTTGATTTCAAGCTTTTTTTCAGACACTCAACGATTTTTCCAAAGCCCCCTTCCCGGGATAAAATAGAAGCAGCACGGTCTAATCTATCCGTGCTGCTTCTATTCTATGCCTTTTCTCAACTTAATTATTCATACCAAATTGCCGAGACAATCCCTCCATGCCTCGCACAACCGCTCTAAACTCCACGACGCGTTCGCCGGGCTGGTGGAAGGAAGTTTTGTAATTTTCTTTCCGGTCTGCGCTTTCGTATATCGGTAATACAGTTCATAGGACTTCGTCCCGTTGGCAAACACACGAATGTCGGGAGCCGCCTCAATGATCCGCGTCAGATCATTCACCTGCACATTGCGGATGGAACTGTCGCTGGAACCGACAATCTCGCAGGAAGCGATCACATCCCACACAGCAATCCCGTGGCGCAACAGCAATGAACGCTTATCCTCAATCGTCATCGGCACCGGCTCTCCGGTCACCGACGCAATTACCTTCCAGAATCGGTTCTGCGGATGTCCGTAGAAAAACGCCTGCTCTCTGGATTTTACCGACGGAAAACTGCCGAGGATCAGCACCTTCGATGTTTCGTCATAGATCGGATCAAAAGGATGAATCACCCGGGAATACATCCAACACCATCCAAAATGATTCTCGGCCGATAAGGGAAGGAATTCACCGTCTCCATCGTGCTCACACCGGACAGTACCAAACACGTATCCAGACCAGTCTCAATGCCGGCGATGATGTCGGTGTCCATGCGATCTCCTACCATCACAGTTTCCTCTGAATGTACCCCCAGCAGGCGAAGGCCGGTACGCATCATCAGTGGATTCGGCTTGCCCACAAAATAAGCAGATTTTCCGGTCGCCAGCTCAATGGGTGCCGTCAGTGCACGGCAGGCGGGCAGAATACCGCCCTCTTTCGGACCGGTCAGGTCAGTATTGGTTCCGATCAGCTTTGCACCCTTTCTCACCAGATCGATCGCCTTAACAATACGGTCGTAACTGTAGTTGTCACCTTCTCCGACCACGACGTAATCGGGATCCACGTCATTGATCGTGATCTCCGCATCGTACAGCGCATTTAACAAGCCGTGTGCTCCGATTGCATAAACACTGGCCCCCGGCGCCTGGCTGCGGATAAAGCTGGCCGTCGCCAGCGCACTGGTATAAAAATGGCTCTCATCCACGTAAAGGCCCATTCTCGACAGCTTCTGCTGCAGTTCCTTCGGTGAGCGCTCACTGGAATTGGTCAAAAACAGGAAGTTTTTATTCTCCCGGTACAGCCATTCCACAAACTCCTTCACACCGGGCAGAATCTGATTTCCGTGGTAGATCACGCCGTCCATATCGCAAATGTAACCTTTTTTCGCTCTTAAACTTTCCATATATACTCCTTCATCGGTGAATGTTCACCCTCACAGCGGCTTTCCCGCCAAGATTTCCTCATAGTCCTTCAGATTCTTTTCCAGAAGAGTCGGTGTATCCAATCCATACGGACACTTACTCTTACACTTGCCACAGTGAATACAATCCTTAATTTTCTGCATCATCGCCTGCATCTTCTCCGTCTTCTGCGCAGCCTCCGGCGCGCGGCGGATCATCAGGGACATACGGGCAGCATTATTGATCTCTATCCCCATGGGGCAAGGCATACAATAACCACAGCCACGGCAGAAGTCTCCCAACAATTCCTCCCGGTCATGGGCGATCACTGCTGCGTACTCCTCATTCATCGCAGGGGGATTCTCAATGTAGGAAAGGAACTGGTCAAGCTCCCACTCCCGCTGCACGCCCCAGATTGGCAGCACGTTATCATACTGTGCCTGGAACGCATAGGCCGCCTTCGTGTTCACGATCAAACCGCCGGCCAGCGCCTTCATGGCCACAAAGCCCATGTCCGCCGCCTTACACTTCTCCACCAGTTCCACTTCCTTCTCTGTCGCCAGATAGCTGAAGGGGAACTGCAGTGTCTCGTACAATCCGCTGTCGATCGCTTCATGCGCCACCTGAAGACGGTGGTTCGTGATGCCGATGTGGCGGATCATTCCCTTCGCCTTCGCCTCCAGCATGGCATCATATAGTCCGCTCTCGTCTCCCGGCTTCGGGCAGAACGCAGGGTTATGGAACTGATACACGTCAATATAATCGGTCTTCAAATTCCGAAGGGACGTTTCCAGATCTCTCCAAAAACCCTCCGCCGTGGTTGCCCCGGTCTTCGTAGCGATCCAAACCTTGTCACGCATCCCCTCAAAGGCCAATCCAACCTTTTTCTCACTGTCTGTGTACATTCTTGCCGTATCGAAGTACGTTATTCCGTGATCGTAAGCTTTGCGAAGGAGATAAACCGCCGCATCGTCACTGATGCGCTGGATCGGCAAGGCACCGAATCCGTTCTTATTCGTGATGATTTCTGTCTTTCCCAAACGTACTGTCTGCATACTAATCCTCCGATCTATTTCTTACACTTTCAGTTATATCAAATTTCTTCTTTTTTGTAAAGAGCAGACGAATGGAGCCCTATCGTCTTCGTCGCAATCTTCTCGGCGAACCTTACATCATGCTCCACAAATAGCATCGTAGGCCGATATTCCAACAGCAGTTTCTCAATCTGCATTCTGGAAAACAGATCAATGTAATTTAGCGGCTCATCCCAGATATAGAGATGTGCCGGCGTCAGCAAACTAGTCGCTAACAACACTTTCTTTTTCTGCCCTTCCGAGAAGTCTTCCATATTCTTCAGAAATTGCACTCGTTCAAAATCCAGTTGTCTGAGAATCGCACAGAATAAGCTGATGTCTAAACCTCGCTCGCGACAATAGGTTCCTATGTCGCCTTTCAATCCGGACGCATCTTGTCCAACGTAAGAGATCACCAGTCCGGATGCCGTTTCACAAAGTCCCTCCTCCGTGACTTCCGGTCCTTGATCCCAATCTTTACTTTTCTGCAGAATCATCTTGATCAGACTGGATTTTCCACTGCCGTTTTTCCCGGACAATGCAATCCGATCCCCCTGTTCAACGGTAAAGCTCAGTCCATCAAAAACCGGATTATTCCCATAGCTCAACCCGTAATCCCTCACACGGACAAGTGTATTCTTGTGATGGGAAAGCTGAATCAGTTTCAAATCGACCGTCGTCTCAATATCCTGCAAAAGTCCTTCCTTTTCTTCAATCTCCCTGCTGATCCGTTTTTCCAACTGCTTCACTCGGCTCTGCATCTTTTTGGTTTTTGCACCGATATAACTCCTCGTATCTTTCGATCTGTCATGCTCCTTAATCGGATCAAACCCTATCTTGGTACGCTCATTCTGATCCGCCCATGCTAAAGTGCGTGCCGACGCACGCTTCAGCGATTGTATTTCCTTTAAATGCTTTTCATTTTCCGCGATCGCGAACTGATCTTTCCGCTGTTTATTTTCCCACCATACAGAAAAGTTGCCGCTTTGCACTTCAATACTGCTTCGATTCAGCACCAAACAGTGGTCAGTGCAGGCATCCAACAGATCCCGATCATGCGACACCAAAATAAACCCTTTCTTCGATTCCAGATACCGCTTCACGCTCTCTCTGGCCTCACAGTCCAGATGATTGGTCGGTTCGTCAATCAGCAAGAACTCGTTTTCCCCCGAAAACAGGACGGCAAGCAGCACCTTGGTGCGCTCTCCCGGACTGAGCGTTCCAAATGGACGGTAAAGAATTTCTGCCGTCTCCCCCATTCCGCCCAGTTCACAGATTACCCGCCATGCTTCACACCCAGTCTTCAGTTCTTCCATAAAATCCACCGCCGGAAACTGCATCTGATTTTCTGTGATCCGATATGGAAAATAGCCAAACGTGGTACTCGTATCGATCGAACCCTGATAATCATATTTTCCCAATAACAACTTTAAAAACGTCGTCTTTCCCTTTCCATTTCGACCGATAAACCCTAACTTCCAATTGGTATCAATCGAAAAAGAGATGTTCTCGAAAATATTGTCAAAACTCCCCTCATAGCAAAATGTGAGTTGGTTTACCTTGATTAGTGCCATATCCATTCCTCCCGATATCCTCCCTTTTGTAGTCAAACAAAAAGGAGCTCTTCGTCACCAAATAGTTCTATTACATACTCTAACCTCATTTGAGCGGGGATGGTATACTAACCTCACTTATCAATTTTTTGCACACAAAAAGAGAGGTTATGAGAACATAATCCACTTTTGGCAACATGAAAACGTATGCATATCTCTATCCATACTGTCTAACCATTTCATGTGTTCATAAGCAGATTAAATCAACATCGTTTCACCTCTCACGTTAAGATATGGTTATCATAACATGCCTGCTTTTTGGTGTCAATATGGAGTTTTTTTGCGACATTCTGTCGTTTTATTCCTTCCCGCGAAGGGATCTGTTTTCGATTCGTCTCACAGTTCGAGACAATTATCCAATGTATAAAACGCGTCAGGAACTACTGGAGCTTATCCGACAGAAGAAAACGCTCAACAAAAGGATGTCGCTCTGGCCGAGATGGATGCCGCTCTGGCCAAAATGGCAGCATAATTTCAACAGTTGCGCCAAAACGGCCAGTCAGAAACTTGCAATTAAAACGGGACTTCACGCGATGTTGAGGTCAAAATGCCCTCCGGGAAGCGCACTTTTCCACTTCCCGGAGGGCATTTGCTATCCTGATTTTTCTGCACTAATGCAGCATATTACTGCTATTCAACACCATCGTACTGTACAAAAACAGCACATCCTGATCT
>JAFQDI010000118.1 GCA_017416055.1 Lachnospiraceae bacterium | reverse complement strand
TCACCACAATCTCGTCCGATTCCAGGGCCCGTTTCAGGGTCATATGTATCCCGTCCGGATATAGCTCCATCACAGACTCTTTTTCCTTCTCGTGCAAAAACTCGTTATAGATGGTTACTCTAATCATGCTTGATTCCTCCTATTGTCCATGTTGGCTTTTCGAAGATCGGTTAGGAAATATCTTGCTGTTATCATGTATTTATATGCATACAATACAGCATCTTCCCTCTTCGCCACAAGCCGTATCCCCTATCGCGGTTTGACCCAGTCCTCCTATTTTTCCTCTGTTCTTTATCCCTTTTGGCCATTTACTACGATAATTCTATTGTATCAAAGCAATGAAAATCTGCAAGTCAAATCAAGCATATATTCAAGACATATCTTGCACTCTCTTTCTACCTTTATTTTTTATACGTTCGTTTTCGACCTTTTTCTTTGGATACAATGCACAAAGACCGCACCCCCTTGAAGGTAGATGCGGTCTTCGTGCATTGTATTCCATTCTTCAATTATAGTTTATCTTTCTTCCACAACACATACCCAATCGCCAGTGCCAAACCGCCGCTGGGAATCAGCAAAATACTGGTCTGACTAATCATGCTGGGTACGAACACACAGAGCAGACTCATCAGCACCAGCGGAACCACTGCGATCTGCGGGCTCTTTGCAAAATATTTGAGTCCCAGTGCGCCAAACAGTGCCGGAACCACGTTATTGAATGCAGGGGTGAGTGCCTCCTGCTGCAAGATCGGCTGAAGAGGAACCAACAGGATTACTCCGGCAACGATCACCAGTGTCGTCACAATCGCACTGGTCGCCACGCTGATCGTGGAGATGATCTCATGCTCCGGCGTACCCGCCTCAGTGCCTGCGATGTCCTTCGCATTCATTACGCAGGGGATCTTCATGTTCGTCACATTTCCGGTGATAAAGGACAGATAACTTCCGCCCACGCCAAGCATCGGAGCATACACCAAAAACTCGACGATTGCCACCGGAATATAGATCACACCGACCTTCGCAAGACCTGCCAGAAAACCACCCAGATCGGGAGTCACGCCATTGATCGCGCCAATGATAAAAGGCACCGCAATCAGCATCAACGTCCCAAGGATCAACATGATACGGCCGATTCGATGAAGGCCGTCATTAAACTCTTCGAAGAATTTTTCTTTCTCTGTCATCGTCCTTCCCTCCCTAAATCACCGTATTGATCACAACTGCTGCCGCCATGGCAATCAGCATACTCGCTGCCAAACTGAAGTTTTCCAACACCAGCATCTTTTTCTTCTGGATCAAGAACTCAAACACGCCCATGCAGACAGCTGCGATTGCCGCTACGATGAGGGGCATCACATCCGCTCCGCCGCCCGGTGTCACCTTGCCGATGTAGGAACCGATATAAGCCGCGCACAGACCCACGAACATCGCCGTTGTCGCGTGAGCACCGAAGCCGGGCTTTCCGGTATTCTCTTTTTTCTCCTTCTTCGGGGAAGCATTCAGCTTCTTCATATACTTTTTGAGGAAGAAAATACAACATACAATTCCGCCGAGAATACCGATCGTCATTACCAGCACGATTGTGACAAACGCGGTCATGTTCATCTCGCTGACGTTCAGTCCGGAAAGTCCAAAACTCTGGGCTGCAATCTCCGCCACATTCAACTCATACTGCAGTGCTCCGATCACGGAAAGTCTCAGCCAGGACAGCGGAACACCCAGTGTACCGCTCAGTGCAATCACGCCCAGCAGAATGCTGATGGACGGAAGCAGGGTAAACGTGGCACTGGAAGTAATCGTCTTTTTCAGCACCTTCTTGTCCATGCCCAGACGAAGTCCCGCCTTGTAGCTCTTCACCAGAAACACCACACACATCACTGTGATAAACACCAGCACCGCCGCAACGATCGCGTAAAAGATGCCGGAATTCACAGCAGAAAGATATTCATTCATCTTTCGTTCCTCCTTAAATCATCTTATCTATTCAACAGCACCAACGCTGCAAGAATCACACAGAGTGCCAGTTTCTGGCGTCGCCCAAGCCGCTCTCTGAAGATAAAGACACCGGCCAATGTTACCACTACGATGGTCGCCACGCTGTAGGTCGGGTATACCAATACCGCCGGCAACTTTCCCAACGCTCTCAGCAAGAATCTTGCCGAGAAATAATTTGGAATTCCAACCAGCAAGCCGTAGAATACTTCTGTCCATCCCGGCTTTTCCTTCCTGAAGCACGCAAGCCCGGCGCAGAGAAGAAATGCAGACAAAAATGTGTAAAATAAAAACTGTTCGGACAACTGACTTTGGCCTATCTCCTCAAACAACTTCGACATCGTGTCCGCACTGCCACCCGCCAAAAGAAGCAAAAACAGTCCGCCTTTAAACTTCATGGTCGTCTGTTCTTTTTCCAGATTGATGAGAATGATCGCCGCCACCGCAAGCAAAAATCCGATCCACTGAAACGCTTCCGGCATCTCTCTGAACACAAACACAGAGACAATCATCGGAACCAGAAGACCCAGCCTCATAAACGTCGCTGACAAAACCACGCCGTTTCGCTTCACATTCAACTGCAGCAACACGAACCCCAGCAGATACAATAGTCCGTTCAGCACACCCAAACCAACCGCATCACGATCGATACCATCGCGCTGCAGACAATCGCAAGGATTAAATCGATCATCTTATTCCTCCCACATCTATCCCCACAACGTCATGTCCAGTTCAAAAATCAATATCCTCTCCCTCACATCGAAGCCGGGAAACAGATCCTGACAGGGTATCTCGTCCAGAAACAATAGTTCATCCCGGCTCAAGAGATACATCAAATACTCATCGCTGGGGTAATAGAAAAACAACAGCATCCGCCTCGGGCACTCGTATCCGGATGCGATGATATTCCCCATCACCGTGTTCAGAATTTCTTCCGAAAACGGATTAAAAAAGTAAAAACGATCTGCCTCGCCCACCGGAAAATCTTCCGCATTGGCACAGACGAACTCCACGCCTGCGCTCTTTGCTCTGTCCAGATTCTCCTGCGCCAACCGGTAAAGCGGTTCATTATACTCCACTCCGGTGACCCGGCAGCCCAGCTCATGATTCAAAAAGAAACTGACTCTGCCCTTGCCGCAGCCATAATCGATTACCCGGTTTTCCGAACGGATAAAACCACTCTCCACCAGCCTCTTCAGCACGTCGTACGGTGTCGCCTCATAGGGAAAATGATGCTCGTCCGAGTGCCCAGCCTCCCGTCCCGCAGTACGGATATTCAGTTTTTCGTCCCACAAGATGTCGTCCATGGTCACCTCAGGATTTTATCGCTTTACTGTGTCAACATTCTATTTCCATTATACCTGTCAGGCCAATTTTGTCAATCGTGTTTGTTCGTCTCCTTTCTTGACAAACACCGCTGTATCACCTATGCTAATATCAGAAGAGGAGGTTCACCATGAATGTTTTAGTACTCAACGGAAGCCCAAAGGGCAATTACAGTATTACTTTACAGACTGTTCACTATCTGGAACATCTGAACCCGGAGCATGAATTTACCATACTCAACGTAGGGCAGCGCATTAAATCACTGGAAAAGGATTTTTCTCCGGCGATGAAAGCCCTCGAAAATGCCGATCTGCTGCTGTTCTCCTATCCGGTTTACACCTTTATCGCTCCCTGTCAGCTGCACCGTTTTATTGAGCTAATGAAGGAACACGGCACACCCGTTTCCGGAAAATTCGCCTCACAAATCACCACATCGAAGCATTTTTACGATGTGACCGCACATCGTTATGTACAGGACAACTGTCAGGATATGGGGCTCAAGTTCATCCGCGGCCTTTCCGCCGATATGGACGATCTGCTGACCGAGACAGGCAGACGTGAAGCTGAGAATTATTGGACACATCTGATCTGGTGCATGGAACAGGATTTCTTCGAGCCCTGCTATCACAAAACTTCAGGCTATGTTCCTGTTCCGGCGACGTTACCGGCAGCTTCCCCCGGTGAAAAGACAGGCGACGTGGTGATCGTCACCGACTGTGCTCCGGAAAACACTCAGCTTTCCGGGATGATTGCACGTTTTCAGACTGTTCTTCCCTACCACACCCGCGTGGTAAATCTTTTGGAGTACCCGTTTAAGGGTGGATGCCTCGGCTGCTTTAACTGTGCGGTTGACGGAAAGTGTATTTATAAAGACGGGTTCGACTCCTATCTTCGCGAGGAGATCCAGACTGCACAGGCCATCATCTATGCGTTCACTGTCCGCGACCACTCCATGGGAGCTCGCTTCAAGATGTATGATGACCGCCAGTTCTGCAACGGCCATCGCACTGTCACCGTCGGCATGCCGGTGGGTTATCTGATCAGCGGTGAATTTTCCGCCGAGCCCAATCTCCAGATGATCCTGGAGGGCCGCGCTCAGGTCGGCGAAAACATTCTCACCGGTTTTGCCACCGACGAGACCTCCCCCGACAAAGAGATCGATGCGCTGGCGGCTTCACTGACCTACGCACTCAAACATCACAATTCATCGCCCCAGAACTTCTACGGCATCGGCGGTATGAAGATCTTCCGCGATCTGATCTATCAGATGCAGGGCATGATGAAGGCTGACCATAAATTCTACAAGGCGAACGGCCACTATGATTTCCCTCAGAAGAAAAAAGGCCTAATCCTAAAGATGTATCTGGTGGGCGCACTGTTGTCCTCGCCGAAGCTGAAGGCAAAGATCGGCAACCAGATGAACGAGGGAATGGTCGCACCGTACCGCAAGGTGCTGGATAGCATTGCTCCCAAATAATCGACCGGGAGGTGATCCGTTGGACCACCTCCCGTTTTTGCGTTTTATCAATGCTTCATATCATCCGTTGCCGGATTGTCGATGAGTTCACCGCCCTCGGTAAACCTTGACCCGTGACACGGGCAATCCCAGGAGTGCTCCTGCGGATTCCACTTGAGGGCACATCCCAGATGAGGACACCGCTTCTTTGTCGGTGTGAGCAGGCTTGTCGTCGCCTCAAACGCATTTACCAACAACTGTTTTCGCAATATCGTTCTGGAAGGGGAGAACACCGGCGCATACGGGTTCTCCCTTCCCATTATCTGATCCCGGAGGATCATCGCCGCAGCCATCGCCGTGGTCATCCCCCACTTATGAAATCCGGTGGCCACATAGAGCCCCGGTGTGCGAGACGAATATTGCCCGATATAGGGCACCTCGTCCAGTGTCATGCAGTCCTGTGTCGCCCACCGATACCGTTCAAGGCTCTCCGGATAAACATTTTTTGCAAACGCTTCCAGTTCTGCCCAGTTTCCCCCCTGTTTTCCGGTGCGGTGGTTTCCCCCGCCCAGTAGCAAAAGATCTCCGTAATTTCGAAAAGACAATCCCTTCTCCGCCTCATCCAGATACATTCCGTCCACCTGCTGTGCGCCTTCCAGCGCGATCACATAAGAGCGATTCTGGTACATTTTCAAAAAATAGCTCCCATGTTTGTTGATAAACGGAAAATGCGTTGCAACGATCACTCGCTCTGCGCTAATTATCCCCTGTGGGGTCAATGCCGTGCAGCCGGTGGCTGTTCTCTCCATCTCCTGCACCTTTGTGTGCTCAAAAATGCACAGACCCTTAGCGATTCCGGCCAGAAATTTCAACGGGTGGAACTGAGCCTGCCGTGAAAATTTAACCGCTCCTGCCGTGGAAAGCGGAAGCGGCAGTTCGTCCACATACGTTGCCGAAAACCCGATTTTTTCCAGTGCCCGCATCTCTTCTTCCAGCTTCTGCGGGTTTGATATGGAATAGATGAAATTGTCTTTTTCTTCAAACGCACAATCCATTGACGGGCAAAGTCTGCGATATTCTTTCAATGCGGTTTCATTCGCTTCCAGATACATCCGTGCCTTTTCCACACCAAACCGCCTGATCAGTTTGTGATAGATCAGCCCGTGCTGAGAAGTAAGCTTTGCCGTGGTATTCTTGGAGACTCCACCACAGATTCGGTCTGCCTCCACCAGCACATAGTCCACACCGGCCTGTTCTAACATATACGCACAGAGAATACCGGCGATTCCTCCGCCGATAATCAACACATCGGTTTTGATTTCTTCTTTTAACGGGTCAAACGTTGGAAGTTTTACGGTGTCCGACCAAATTGATTGCATAAAAATACCCCCGGCGACCTTTTATCGTGCAATGTCGCTGAGGGTAGTATATGTGGTTTTTTTCTAACTATACTTATGGTGTTTCGTTTGATTCGAGGGAAAGCTGTCGAACATACTGCTCCTGCTCTGTTTTCGGAATCTCCAAAAACTCCAGTGCCTCATCAATCTAACCCCCGTTTCCTCACTGGATTTTACCCGATTGACACACGCATGAATCTTCTTCAGTCTTTCACTTCCGCTATTCTCCACGCATTCGTCGCCGGTCGACTCCACATACCGCAGAAAGTCCTTCAATTCCGGAGTAATCTCGTGATCATTTTTCCCCCGAGTATTCAGAAATATTCTGACCGCACCATCCTCCAGATCAATTGCTCTGTCCTCTTTATAGCATGGAACAAAGGTATAATCATGATTCATGTATAGTATTTCTCCTTTCAGTTTATACTGTACACATCGTTTTTGCAAGACGATTTTTAACGCATATTTCGAATTGTTTTCCAAAAATCTTTTTCATCTCTTTTCTAAAAATCTTTTTCATCTCGCTCTTTTCAAATTCATTTTTCCGTGATATACTGGAAAGGTATTGTATTTTTTTTCGAAATGAGATTAGGGAGGTGTTCCACATGCAGAAGATCGGTTTTGACAACCAAAAATACCTTGCTACCCAGTCCGAACAGATTCGCAAGCGCATCGCACAGTTCGGCGGTAAACTCTATCTGGAATTCGGCGGAAAGCTGTTTGACGACTACCATGCATCCCGCGTTCTGCCCGGTTTTGCACCGGACAGTAAGATCCGCATGCTTCAGCAATTGAAAGATGATGGGGAGATTGTCATCGCGATCAGTGCTGCCGATATTGAGAGCAACAAGATCCGCGGTGATCTGGGTATTTCCTATGAGGATGATGTCCTCCGACTGATCGACACCTTCCGTGAACTCAATCTTTATGTGGGCAGCGTTGTCCTGACCATGTACACCGGACAGGCTGCGGCGAACACGTTCTTAAAGAGACTGACCGCTCTAGGCATCCGTTGCTGCCGCCATTATCCCATCGCAGGTTACCCTTCCGATGTGGTGCACATCGTCAGCGATGAGGGCCTTGGGAAAAATGTATATATTGAGACCAGCCGTTCTCTGATCGTCGTTACCGCTCCCGGTCCGGGCAGCGGCAAGATGGCGACGTGCTTAAGCCAGCTCTACCATGAGCACAAGCGTGGCATCACCGCAGGCTACGCGAAGTTCGAGACCTTCCCAATCTGGAACCTTCCGCTGAAACATCCGGTGAATCTGGCTTACGAGGCTGCGACTTCTGATCTCAGCGACGTGAACATGATTGACCCCTTCCATCTGGAGGCTTACGGCCAGACTGCGGTAAATTACAACCGCGATGTGGAGATCTTCCCTGTGCTGAGCACCATTTTCCAGCGCATTCAGGGCTCTTGCCCTTACAACTCTCCCACCGACATGGGTGTGAATATGGTAGGCAACTGCATCGTCGATGACGAGGCGTGCCGCCTGGCATCTCGCATGGAGATTCTGCGCCGCTTCTACACCGCAAAGGTGGACCGCGTCCGCGGCAAGGATAACGATGAGCAGATCCGCAAACTGGAGCTTCTGATGAACCAGGCCGGTGTGACCACCGACGTGAATCCTGCGATCTCCGCTGCTCTTTTAAAGGCTGCGACCACCGGCTCTCCTGCCGGAGCGATGCGTCTCCCTGACGGACGGATCATCACCGGAAAGACTTCCACTATCCTCGGTCCGGCTTCCGCACTTCTTCTGAACGCACTGAAGACACTGGGAAATATCGCCGATCACTTTGATCTGATCTCCTCACAGGTATTGGAACCTATCTGCAACCTGAAAACCCAGTATCTGCACCACACCAATCCTCGTCTGCACACGGACGAAGTGTTGATCGCGCTGTCCATCTCCGCGCTCACCAATCCGTTAGCGCAGATGGCGATCGAGCAGCTTCCGAAGCTCAAAGGCAGCGATGTACATTTCACCGTCATTCCCAGTGATGAGGATGAGCGCAGACTGAAACGTCTGGGTATGCATGTGAGCTGTGAGCCTCAGTATGAGAGCAAGCGCCTGTACCACAAGTAAAACACTGAGGAATTTTTATGACCGAACTACTCTCCTGTTTTCAGACGATCACCGCTGATGCAGTCCGGAAACTCACCATCAGCAAGCCCCGCACCAAAAGCGAGGCCTACAAAAAGATCGTCATTGAACAGAAACGTGACTATTATCAGATTTCCAAATATACGGAGAAGCAGGTTTTCCATGAGAACGTCGCTTCGGATGAGTTAGCCACCCGCTGCACCGAGCTGACTGCCGGCCATTACGGACAGGTGAATGCCTGGACGGCTGAACTGGAATATATTCTGCTGATCTCCAAAAAGGGAAGCTGTTCTTTGAAAAAGAATCGGCTCACCCCGACGAACAAGGTTACCATTGACACCGATCACAACCGAAAGAAGTCCTATCTTCTCCCAGAAGGCACCGTGATCCCGCCTTTGGTGGACATGGGCGTTTTTACGAAGGAGGGACATATTGTCCGCTCCATGTACGATAAGTTCAAACAGATCAACCGCTTTATCGAGATCATCGACGATTCGGTGAAAGAGTTCTCCACCGACACACTGAATGTGATTGATTTTGGCTGTGGAAAATCTTATCTGACGTTCATTTTGTACTATTATCTGACGGAAATTCGCCATCTGAAGGTTCATATGATCGGTCTGGATCTGAAGGCTGACGTGATCAGAAAGTGCAACGAAACCGCGCAAAAATACGGCTATGACGGGCTTCGCTTCGAGATGGGCGATATCAACGGATTTACTACACCTTTTGAGGTAAATATGGTGATCACTCTCCATGCCTGCGACACCGCCACCGATTACGCGCTCTACAACGCGATCCAGTGGAAAGCCGACATGATTTTCTCCGTGCCCTGCTGCCAACACGAGCTGAACAAACAGATGCAGCCGGAGAACCTCTCCATCCTCGGAAATTATGGTATCCTTCAGGAGCGCTTCGCTGCTCTGGCCACTGACGCGATCCGCGGAAACCTGTTGGAGTACAGCGGCTACAAAACCCAGCTGCTGGAGTTCATCGATTTCGCGCATACGCCGAAGAATATTCTGATCCGCGCGACGAGGAGAAAATCGATCCCGGCGAAGGTTCACGGACAGGCTTTGGCCGAAGTGGAAGCACTCATGAAAGAATTTCATTTTGAGCCGACGCTATATCAACTGCTAAAAAAAAGAGACTGAGGTCAGTCTCTTTTTTGTCTTATTCGGTATCAATTCCGAGCTTCATCAAACATCGTTCTCAGCCGGCTCACGCTCACTTTTGCACTATTTAACAGCGCGTTCTGAATCTCTCTCGTGGAATGTTTCAGATAACCGCCGATCTCCAGATTGAGTGCTCCTTCATAACCAATCTCCGCCATCTGTATCTTAATTACATTTCCGACTGTGCTCCATTTTCGCAAGCAACATCTTCCGCAACTGGTCACAGCTTGCGTATGCACATTTCGCAAATTGCTCCTGCATCGCACGCGGAACATTAACGGCACGTCCACCCGGCTCCATGGATAATACTCCGGTATAGCCAATCTCCGCCAGCACTTCGACAATCTCATGCCAATTGATCACTCCTGTAAAGGGAATCAGATGATTATCATTCACGCCCAAATTATCATGAATATGCACACACTTCAGACGGCTTCCAATCTGTCTCAATGCAATCGACTGGTTCAATCCCGACACCTGCGCATGTCCGAAATCCCAACAAATACCCACCATCGGATCTGCAAAACTGTCTACGAACTCGATCAAATCGTCCTGATGACCGCAGTAACGGTGCTTCTGATGGGGCGTATTGACCTTGCACAGATTTTCAAACGCAGTGCCGACACCATGCCGGATGCCAAATTCCACGTACTCATCGTAATACCGGTGATTATAGTCGAAGGTATCCTTTCGGCAAAATCCATTGTCCTGCACTGTGACCACATGAGCCACCGCCCAAGGAATTCCGAGGCGTTCTCCCGCCAGATACGCCCGCTTCATACTCAGGAAAAAGTCCTCTCTGAATCCGGGTATCCGGAACCGCGGATCTAATTCCTCGCAGGCATTTTTATGAAATGGAAGATGTAATTGGGAAAAGGTGATTCCATGCCGTGCTGCGGCCTCGCCGATCTCATCAATCTGACTCTCCCAGTCCTCGTCCATCAGATACGCCGGAACATTACAACCAAGATCCATGCAATCAAACCCTAACTCACTGTAGCGTTTGACCAACTCTACCGGTGTCAGCGCAGGTGCATCAATCGTCTTCTTAAATAAGGACATATTGCATCCACATTTCATATCTTCCGATCTCCTCCCGATTATCGTCTCACTCACTTTCTGTTCTCTGCCGCTTCCTCAATCAGAATGCGTACCTGATTACAGCTCTCCCATGCCATCTTCGCCAAGGGATCCTGCAGTCTGCGAGGCACATTTCTCGCGTATCCGCCCAATTCCATGGAAAGATCGCCTTCATAGCCGATTTCTGCCAGCACATCTGCGATTGCATACCAATCAATTATTCCCAGAAAAGGGATCAGATGATCATCGCTGTCTCCCAGATTGTCATGCATATGGACGCATTTCAGACGCTTGCCAATCTTCCACGAGCAGATAATAGTTCGGGTCATTAGCACGTCCGGTGCCCAAGTCCATCACCTCGAATCCGGCCGCACTGAGACGTTTGATCGTCTCGATCTCGCCAAGCGGCTTCGGATCATCGGTTGCCGCCTGATACAAGCTAAAATTCACTCCGCAACGCCATTTATTCATGATCAACCCTCGTTCTTTCCCTGCGCAGCATAAAACATCTGGCGCAGATAATCTCCACTGACATACGCCGCCTTCATCAAATGCTTCTGCATCTCTCTCGTCGCGCGCTTCAGATAGCCTCCGATTTCCAGATTAAGAACGCCTTCGTATCCCACATCTGCCATCGCTCGAATCAGACGCTTCCAGTCGATCGTTCCGGTGAGCGGTGCCACATGGTGGTCTCCCACCACAAAGTTATCATTGAAGTGCACCACCTTCAAACGGCTTCCCATGGCATGAACCGTATCGGCCAAATTCAATCCGGAGATATTGGCATGCCCTGTATCCAGACAGATCTGAACCATGGGATCATTGTAACTGTCCACAAATTCAATTAATTCCTCATAATCCGCACAGTAACGCACTTTCAAACCGTTGGGAGTGTGTGTATTGCGAATCATGTTTTCAAAGGCCGTACCGATACCATGCTGTATACCCAGTTCAACAAATCGATCATAAAACTCGTGATTCGCCCGCATACACGCCTCCACGTCGCCGGCAATCTCTCCGGGACTGGTAGGATGAGCTACCGCCCACGGAATCCCCAATCTGGCACCTGCGAGATAAGCGAGACGGGTTCCCTCCTCGAAACGTTCCAAAAATCCCGGTTGTCTGAAGCGTTTATCCTTCGCATTATCACCACCGGAGGCAAAGGGAATATGAAGCTGAGAGTAGATAATACCCAGCTTTGCCGCCAATTCTCCCAATTCATCCACTCTTCTCTCCCAGTCATCAGCGAACAAAAACCAGTCTTCTTCCTCAACGGGTCCTAATCCCAAGTCAACCGACTCAAATCCGGCTTCCTTAATCCCGATGATTGTCTCCTCCAGAGTACGCTTATTTGGTTCATCCAAAGCAACGCGAATCGTATTACATCCTACTCTCATCTTATTTGCCCCTCTCCTCACTCATCACATCTGACGTGCGTCCTCAATCAGTTTGCGCAGATAATCGCAAGCTTCAAATGCATGTCTTCCCATCAGTTTGTGAAGTTCACGCGGCATCCGATTAAAGTGATTCTGAACTTCCAGATTGCACTCTCCCTCATAGCCGATCTCGGCCAAAACGGGCATGATCTTGTGCCAGTCCACCTTTCCTGAGAAAGGAATCAAATGATGATCCAGATTTCCAAAGTTATCATCAATATGTACACATTTCAGACGTTTTCCTACCTTACGCAGACCGACACACTGGTCAAACCCTGTGATATTCGCATGACCGAAGTCCCAGCAAATCTGTACCATTGGATCATTGAAACTGTCCACATAATCGATCAGTTCACTGTAATGAGCTGTGTAGCGAAGCTTCGGTCCACCATCCTTACCCTGGATCATGTTCTCGAACGCAAAGCCTACGCCATTCTTAATGCCCAGCTCAACATATTTGTCATAGTATTCATGATTGAGCTTCTTTGCTTTGTCCGGGTCATTTCCGGCATCTTTAGGATTCAATGCATGCGCCACTGCCCACGGTGCGCCCAGTCTGCCCGCTGCAATAAGCGCGCGTTCCATCGCCAGATAAAACTCTTCTTCAAATCCGGGAACTTTGAATCTGGGATCTTTTTCTCCTTTCAGGGAAGGCATATGGATCTGGCTGAAGGTCAATCCAAGTCTGGCCGCTTCATTTCCCAGTTCATCCACTTTGCGCTCCCAATCATCACCGGTCAGTTCGTAACCGGGTCTTCCAACTCCGCCAAAGCCCATATCAATCGCCTCAAATCCGGCTTCCTTAAACATCCACAGCGATTCCTTCGCACTAAGCTGACGACTATCATTTGATGCAATACCGAAAAGATTATGTCTGCTTGAACACTTCATATTTTCCTTCTTTCTCCATCTTCGTCGTGATCTCGATGGTATATTATTCGTTGACCTTTGCATTCTCCACCAGTTTGATCAGATAGCGGCAAACCGACGCCGCATATTGCAGTTCCTGCATCTGAAGCTCCCTGGGAATGCGTTTAAAATGCCCATCCACTTCAAAATTACACTCACCCTCATAACCGATCTCTGCGAGAACAGGAAAAATCTTGTGCCAATCCACCATGCCCGCAAACGGAAGAAGGTGATTGTCCGTTATTCCGAAATTGTCATCAATATGTACGCACTTCAACCGTTTGCCGATCTTTCTGAGTGCGGTGCACTGGTCATATCCCACAATGTTCGCATGACCAAAATCCCAACAAATACCTACCATCGGGTCATTGTAGCCGTCCACCAGATCAAGCAGTTCCTGATAATGGCCGCAATACCGGATCTTGCCTTTTCCGGGAACGCCCTGATTCAAGTTTTCAAATGCAAATCCTACTCCATTCCGGATGCCGAGCTCCACATACTTGTCGAAATATTCACGATTCAGCTGATATGCGATGTCCGGATCTCCACCGGTCTTATCCCATGGATTCAGAGAATGAGCTACCGCCCAAGGAACACCGAGTTTTGCACCCGCAAGGATGGCGCGCTCCATCGCCAAATCGAAACGCTCCTTATACCCGGGTTTTTTAAATGCCGGGTCCATCGCTTCACTTCCATTCTTAAACGGAAGATGCAACTGGCAGAAATCCATGCCATACTTTGCCGCCTCGTTTCCCAACTCATCGACCTTGCGCTCCCAGTCATCGCCCGCCAGAATATAGTCATCATTTCCGACACTTCCAAATCCCAGATCAATCGATTCAAATCCGGCATCATGCAGTACCTTAACCGATTCAATCGTACCAATCGGCCGTGCATCATTTGATGCAACTCTGATTGTGTTATCTCTCATTGCACACTTCATTCTGTTTATCTCCCTTCATGGACTCATTTAATTTTTGCCGGTGTCCCGGAATTTCCTGCTCACGCAGCATTGTTTGTGAATATTATAACATTGTATTTTTCTTCATGCAAGTTATATTTATAAAGATGGTCTTTTTCCTTCACCATTTCGTTCTAATAAGCAGACTGTTTCGACCTGACTCGTCCCACAAAACATATTTACGCTGCATGCCCTTGTCACCCGATAACCTCCCTCATAAAATGCAGGAAGGTCTCGCACCAGCGATGTGGGCTTACAGCTAATGTAAATCAATCTGTCTACCCCATAGCTGATAATTTTCGGCAAAGCACGAGTGTGGATACCGTCTCTCGGCGGATCCAGCACAATCAGATCGGGCTTCTCGGTCAGGCTGTCCAACACCTTCAGCACATCTCCCGCAATAAACTCACAGTTATCCAAACCATTGAGCCCCGCATTGATCTTTGCAGCCTCTACAGCTTCCGGTACAATCTCCACGCCCACCACGCGATCAGCCACCGGTGCCAAGATCTGCGCGATGGTTCCGGTTCCGCTGTATAGGTCGTAAATCACCTTGTCCTTCGTCTCTCCAATATACTCTCTGGCGGTCTCGTAGAGAACTTCCGCCCCCAATGAGTTTGTCTGGAAGAAAGAAAACGGTGTGATCTTAAAGGTCAGCCCTAACAGTTTCTCATAAAAATAGTCTCTGCCGTAGAGAATGTCTGTCCGGTCACTCTGTACCACATCAGCCAGACTG
Source organism: Lachnospiraceae bacterium (assembly GCA_017416055.1). The sequence continues at coordinate 3,136 of JAFQDI010000118.1, read as the reverse complement.
TCATTCACCGTGTGCAATACGCCGATTAAGGTCCCTTCAAAGGATAATCCTGTCATCTCAGCCAAAAATCCTTCCAGCAACTCACTCTCTGATGCCGGTAGCGCATCGGTCTGGGATGTGGTCACCAAATCTACCATGATCTCTCCGGTGGCCGCTGCCTTTCTCACCATCAAATGACGCAGGTAGCCGGTATGCTGCATCTTCCGATAAAAGCTCACCTGTTTTTCCGCAAAGTAATTCCTCGAAGCCGCGAGAATCTTTCGGATATCCCCATCCACGATCTGACACTCGGACACCGTAAGCACGTCATAAAAACTTCCCCTGCGGTGCATCCCCAATGCCAGAGGACCATCTTTGTACTCATCCCCGAAGGAAAATTCCATTTTGTTGCGGTACTCCCGCTGTCTGGGCGGTTCTTTCACCCCTTCAAAAATTCCCTCACCGATAATCGGCTCAAGCAACCTGCGCATCTGCGCTTCCTTCACTTGGTTCTCCACATCGGCAGGAAGAGAATTGTATGTACAGCCGCCGCACTGCCCGAAATGAGGACAGATTCCGTCTGTTTTTTCAAGCGGAGACTTCTCAAGGATCTCCTGAATCTGACCCTCAAGTTTTGTTCCTTTCTTTTTCGTGATCATGAACCTTAATTTCTGACCGGGTATGCCGTGTTTCACACCGACTTTTTCCCCGTCCACAAAAACGACTCCCTTGTCCGGAAAATCCACACGCTCTACGATACCCTCGTAAATCTGCCCTTTTTTCATGTAACTCTATCTCCCATTTCATTCTCTCGGCATGCCACAATCTTTCTGACACTCCGTCCACCGCGGGCAATCTCAAATATGCCCATACAGCGAAATACCCGTCACGCCTCTCGGTATGACGGGTTATCTCTCAATCTGCTATCCTGATTATGCCTCTGCAGGTGCTTCCTCTGCGGGAGTCTCCTCAACAGGCGCTTCCTCCTCGGGTGCTTCCTCCTCGAGGGTCGCTTCCACAACGGGAACCTCATCCTCATCATCCACGAGGTCAAAATCATCATCATAAATATACTCGTCCTCGAATTCCTCAAGTGCCTTCTTTGCAAAGAAGAAATAGTACACTGCGTAGGCAATACCTGCAACCAGTACGATAATGCCGACAGCCGCCAGAATACCCCAGACGATCTTCTTGCTGCATTCTTTCTTTTCCTCTTTTCGTAACAGTTCGTTCAACTTGGTGGTGCTGAGAAGCTCTTCAATCTTCTTATTCATGATATGCACATCCTTTCTGACTATTCTGAACCTTAGCAAACTGCTGTCGTTCGACTTAAATCTAGTATATCATTGATTCTGTGATTTTACTATGGGTTTTTTGTTAATTTTTTAAAAAATATCTGTTTTTTCAAACCTTTTTCAATTTTGCAAACGCCGCATACATCCGCTTCTTTCCGGCTTTGTCAAATTCCACAGTCACTTCAATGTCACGAGCCCCTTCTTCCATGGAAAGCACCGTACCCTCACCGAATTTGACATGCTGCACCCGGTCTCCGACATGGTAATTCGGTGCCCCCGAAGCACCCGTCATCTGACTTCCCTTCATAATAGAACCGCCCGCCGAACCGAAACCGCTGCGTTTCTGCAAACGACTCGCCGTCCGGCTCTGCTCATACTCTTCACGGTCAAGATCAAACACCCGCTCCCACGGATCATTTCCTCCACTTCTTTGCCGATTTGAATAAGTATTTCTATCATATACTCCACTTTGATTGGTATTACCACCCGAATATCTGCTCACATTCCCACTCTGACTGAAATTATCAATCTTGTAAGGATTCTTCTTTTCGAAGCCGCCGAAGCTGTAGGTGTCATCCGCCGTTTTGATGTTCAAAAGCGTACCCGGCACTTCGTAGATAAACCGGGAAAGCTTACTGTAGCGGTTCTCTCCGTTCACCATGCGCTGACGCGCTGCGGTCATTACCAGACGCTTCTCCGCTCTGGTAATGCCTACGTAACACAGTCTTCGCTCTTCCTCGATCGCATCTTCCGGATCATCTGAGTTAATCGCCATGGAGCTGGGAAACAATCCGTCCTCCATTCCAGCCAGAAATACGATGGGGAACTCCAGCCCCTTCGCGCTGTGAAGGGTCATCAGAAGCATCTTATCTTCATTCCGATCCAGATTGTCCTGGTCGGAGCGAAGCGGGATATCCTCCAAAAACTCGGAGAGCGTCGGCTCATCGGTGTCTCCCTCATAATATGCCGCCTTATCCTTCAATGCTCCAATGTATTCCAGACGACTCTCTGCCTGAACATCGTCCTCCTCCATCAGATACTCTCGGTATCCGGTTCGTGATAGGATCTCATCGATCAGATCGACAATGGAAATGTCCTCGGAAAGATCACGAAGTGTCTCGATCTCATCCACAAACCCCTGAATCTTGAGAGCAGCCTTGCCGATCCCCGGAATCTCCTTCGCCTTTCGACAGGCATCATAGAGACTTAACCCGTTCACTTCCGCATACGTGCTCACACGGCCGAGGCTGGTCGCACCGATGCCACGCTTCGGAACGTTGATGATTCGCTGCACTGCCAGATCGTCACGACCGTTGTTGATCGTTCGCAGATAGGCGATGATATCCTTGATCTCGCGGCGATCGTAGAAATTCACACCCAGGGTCTTATAGTGCTGACCGATGTAACGGTCAGCCATCTCCTCTAAAATACGCGTCTGGGCATTGGTCCGGTAAAGTACCACGCAGTCACTGTAATTTCCGCCCTGCGCCACGTAATCGCGCACCTGCTTCATAATATAGGTCGCCTCATCCATCGCGGTGTCGAACTGGCGGACCTCCACCGGAATTCCCTCGTCATTTTCAGTCCACAGATTCTTGCCTTTGCGGCCGTAATTGTGAGCGATCACCTCGTTGGCCACCTTCAGAATGTTTCCGGTGGAGCGATAATTCTGCTCCAGACGGATCACCTTTGCACCGGGAAATACCTTCTCAAAGTTTAAAATATTCTCAATATCCGCTCCGCGGAATTTATAGATGGACTGATCATCGTCACCCACCACCCAGAGATTTTTGTCACGCTTTGCAAGCAGACTCACCAGGGCAAACTGGGCCGCATTGGTGTCCTGATATTCATCCACCATG
>JAFQDI010000117.1 GCA_017416055.1 Lachnospiraceae bacterium | reverse complement strand
GTCCCTCTACTTATCACCGACAGAAGCAAAGTGTAGACTTCGACCCCTTGCGTTTGGGCTTAGAGTCAAAAAAAACACATGATACCAACAGTACCATGTGTTTTTATCTGAAAGCGCGAGACGGGATTCGAACCCGCGACCCTCGCCTTGGCAAGGCGATACTCCACCACTGAGCCACTCGCGCATATCGTCCGTGTTTACGGACGAATGATATAATACAATGAAATTCTCGGTTTGTCAACCTCTTTTTACAAAGTTTTAAAAGATTTTACGAATCAATTTTCCGAATCATTCTCCATCGGGACCATCGAAATCGGGGCCGTCATTGTCCATATCGATATGGACATCGCTCATGCCTAAATCGTAAAATTCCTTGCCTACTACATTTCGTCCTTGACGGGATTCCTCCACCAGACGGGAAAGAAGCATGCGGGTTTCTACGCTGCGCTTAATGTTTTTCAGCTCGATGGAGTTATCGCGGTCTACACGAACGGTCAGTGTCACAGTTCCGGTGCCGAAAATGCGCTGAGCAAAAGAACGGCGGAGAGTGAGATCAGTGATGCGATAGAGCAGAGTCTCATCATACGTTTTTGTGAAGAAACCGCGGGTGATATAAAGACGGTCATCGGTAACAGCGTACTTGGTGAAGCTAAACGGAAACCACATCCAGTGTTTTCTGTCTTTCCAGAGATATTCGGGGAGTTCAAGATTAGGGTTTTTCTTGCTCATAAGTCCTACTTCGTGCCTGTGGCGCAGATATTTGTCACTCAACTACAGTACAGCATAAAGAATTGCAAAATTTCAATAGTGTCGAATACCTTTTCTCAAAAACGTTTATACTTTTAGATAAAAGTAAGCGATCCCTGTTGAAAAAATCGGATAAATCGTCTATAATTCATCGTAAGTATGTGTATCGGAAGACGACAGAAGATAAGGAGAGTATCTCATGAGAGAGTTTACTTATGTGGTGAAAGACCCTATCGGCATTCACGCGCGTCCCGCAGGATTATTGGCGAAAGAGGCCAAAATATTTCAGAGCGCGATTACACTGACCAAAGGTGAGGATACCGTGGATTGCTTGAAATTGATGCGGCTGATGAGCCTTGGAGTGAAAAACGGTGACACGGTTGTTGTGAGGGCGGACGGAGCAGATGAGGAGGCTGCGATCGCGGCGATGGAAGCATTCTTTAAGGCGAATTTGTAAAATGGGGATTGGCTTATGATAAAGATTCAGGGAAAAGGTGTATCTGACGGAGTGGTATCGGGGCCGCTGTACATTTACCGCCGTGCCGAGCACCGCGTTATTCGCAAAAGGGTATCGGACACTGAGGCAGAGTGGGCAAGATTTCAGACGGCTTCTCAGGTTGCGATTGAACAGTTGGGCACGTTGGCAGAGAAAGCGCGCGAGGAAATCGGAGACGAGTCGGCATTGCTGTTTGAGACGCATCAGATGATGATCGAAGACAGCGAGTTTACAGACAAGATCAAGTGGTGGATTTTTGAGGATGAGTTGGCGGCCGAGTCTGCGCTGATGGAGACTGCGATTGAGATCATTGACCTGTTTGAGTCCATCGACAACGAGTATATGCGCGCGCGCGTTGCGGACTATAAAGATATTGTTTACCGCATACTTTGTATTTTGTGCGGAGATGAGGATGTTTCCATCGACAGTGAGGTGCCTGTGATTTTAGCCGGCGATGAATTCAGCCCCAGTGAGACAATGCAGTTGGATAAAAGCAAGATACTCGGCTTTGTGACGACAGGCGGAAGCAGCAATAGCCATACGGCGATTCTGGCGCGCACGCTTGGGATACCGGCGGTTATCGGTGCAAAGGATGTACTCAATACAGAATATGAAGGGAAAGAAGTCTATCTGGATGGCGAGACCGGAGAGGTCATCATTGACGCAGACCGGCAGACCGCAGAGCGGATGCAGAGGAAGATGACCGATCGGCAGGTGATGGCGGAGAAGCTTCTGGCATTGAAGGGGCTGCCCGGCGAGACAAAGGATGGCCAGTCAGTTCTTTTATATTGTAACATCGGCAGTGAGGACGAGGTGAAAGCTGTTCTGGAAAATGACGGCGAAGGGATTGGCCTTTTTCGCAGTGAGTTTTTGTATCTGCAGAAGGAGGACTATCCTACTGAAGAGGAGCAGTTTGCCGTATACCGTGCGGTCGCTGAGCGGATGGCCGGAAAGCGTGTGATTATTCGTACACTGGACATCGGCGCGGACAAGCAGGCTGATTATTTCGAGTTGGATCCGGAAGAAAATCCTGCGATGGGACTCCGTGCGATCCGGCTTTGTTTGACAAGACCTGAGGTGTTCCGTACTCAGTTGCGTGCTGTTTATCGTGCAAGCACCTACGGCAGGATCGCAATTATGTTCCCGATGATTACCGGGTTGTGGGAAGTGCGTGAGTGCAAGCGGCTCTGTCAGGAGGTCCGGGAGGAACTGAAAAAAGAAGGGATTCCTTTCCGGGAGGACGTGGAGCTCGGCATTATGATCGAAACACCGGCGGCGGTGATGATCAGTGATCTGCTCGCGCCGGAAGTTGACTTCTTCAGCGTCGGGACGAACGATCTGACCCAGTATATGTTGGCCTGTGACCGCCAGTGTGCCGGTTTGGAGCGATTTGTTGATCCTCACCACCGGGCGGTGCTTCGCGCGATCAAAATGGCAGCGGATAGTGCACATCGGGAAGGGAAATGGATCGGAATCTGTGGTGAATTGGCGGCTGATCCGGAACTGACGGATGTGTTCCTTGCGATGGGTATCGACGAACTCAGTGTGGCACCGGGAAATGTGCTTCCACTGCGCCATGCGATTCGCGAGATGGATGATCCGGAAGTGCGACTCACAAATATGTATGAAAGATTGAAATGAGATAAAAAGGAGTAGTGATATGGTTGATTTGAAGGCAAGACCTTACTATTTGTCCGACGCTGATATTCAGTGGGTGGAGGAGACCATTCAAGGAATGACTGCCGAGGAAAAGGTGGGACAGTTGTTTTTCCAGCTCACCGCAGGGATGGATGAGAATTACCTGAGAGAACTGATGGAAAAGTATCATCTGGGTGGATGCCGTTACAACAACATGCCCGGCAGTGCGGTGCAGATGCAGAATCGCATGCTCCAGAATTATGCAAAGGTTCCTGTTTTCATCGCGTGCAATACGGAGGGTGGCGGAAACGGTGCCTGCTCTGACGGTACCTACATCGGAAGCGGAATCAAGATTGGTGCGACCGGAAATGTTCAGTACGCACACGATCTGGGAAGAATGTCCAATGCAGAGGCTGCAGCGATGGGCTGCAATATGGCGTTTGCACCGGTATGTGATATCCATTACAATTGGCAGAATACTGAGGTGGTTGCCCGCGCATTTGGAAATGATCCGGACAGAGTTGCCGTGATGAGCAAGGCTTATCTGGATGGCGCTCATACTATCGAAGGATTTGCCTGCGCGGCGAAGCACTTCCCCGGCAATGGACAGGACTTCCGCGATGCCCACATTGCAAACAATATCAACACCTTCAACGAAGAAGAGTGGATGGCTACCTTCGGAAAGGTTTACAAGACCTTGATCGATGCGGACCTGGACGCAATTATGGGCGGTCATATTATGATGCCCGCATATATGCGCGAGGTGAAGCCCGGAATCACCGATGAGGAGATGCTGCCCGCAACGCTTTGTCCGGAGATTATGACCGGTTTGCTCCGAGATAAACTGGGATTCAACGGTATGGTAGTGACCGATGCCAGCCACATGGTAGCGATGACCGACCGCATGACCCGCAAGGAGATGCTGCCTGCAAGCATCAACGCAGGCTGTGATATGTTCCTGTTCTTCAATGACCCCGACGAGGATTTCGAAACCATGCTGGATGCGTACAAGACCGGTGTGATCAGTGAGGAGCGCATGACCGAGGCATTGAGCCGAATTCTTGGCCTGAAGGCGCGTATGGGACTGAATAAGAAGGCGAAGGAAGATCTGGTTCCCGGACAGGAGGCTCTGTCAGTGATTGGCGCGAAGGAGCATAAGGCTGCGGCGGATGCCATCAGCAAGGATTGTGTCACTCTGGTTAAGTATAAAGATAAAGATGTTCTTCCACTCACTCCAAAGAAGTACAAGAGAGTGATGATCGTGTATGTAAAGGGTGCAGCAGGCCCCATGGATGCGTTGGTTCAGATGGCCATGGGT
>JAFQDI010000116.1 GCA_017416055.1 Lachnospiraceae bacterium | reverse complement strand
CCATGTGGGTGACTTTATTGCGGCCGGTTCTGCATATGGTAAAGTAAAGGCAATGACAGACGATAAGGGCCGTCGTGTGAAGGAAGCGGGCCCTTCAATCCCCGTAGAGATCATGGGTCTGAACGCAGTACCCAATGCAGGTGAGGTTTGCGTATCTACCAAGACGGAGAAGGATGCGAGAAACTTTGCGGAGACCTTTATCAAGGAAGGCAGAGAAAAGCTGTTGGCCGAGACCAAGTCCAAGATGTCTCTGGATGACTTGTTCAGCCAGATTCAGGCCGGCAATTTGAAGGAACTGAATCTGATTGTCAAAGCGGATGTTCAGGGTTCGGTAGAGGCGGTAAAGCAGAGCCTGTTAAAGCTTTCCAACGAGGAAGTTGTGGTCAAGATTATCCACAGCGGCGTAGGTGCGATCAACGAGTCCGATGTGACGCTGGCGAGCACTTCCAGCGCAATCATTATCGGTTTCAATGTGCGTCCTGATGCGACGGCTAAGTCCATCGCAGATGCAGAAAAGGTAGATGTTCGTCTGTATAGAGTAATCTATCAGGCAATCGAGGATATTGAGGCGGCCATGAAGGGTATGCTTGATCCCGTATATGAGGAGAAGGTAATCGGTCACGCACTGGTTCGCGCGATTTTCAAGGCATCCGGTGTCGGCAATATCGCAGGTTCTTACGTAACCGATGGAAAGTTTGTCCGCAACTGTAAGATCCGCATCACCCGTGCCGGCGAGCAGATCTACGAGGGTGCACTTGCTTCTCTGAAGCGTATGAAGGATGATGTGAAGGAAGTGGCAAAGGGCTTCGAGTGTGGTATGGTATTCGAAGGCTTTGGTGACCTCCAGGAGGATGACCTGATCGAAGGCTACATCATGGTTGAAGTGCCTCGCTAAGGAATACAGACCGCCTGTCAAGGCGGAAGAATGGAGATTCAATGCGTAAAAACAGTATTAAAAATATTCGGATTAACGGCGAGGTTCAGAAAGAACTGAGCCGGATCATCCGTGAAGATTTGAAGGATCCCCGTATCCATCCCATGACCAGTGTCATGGAGGTGGAGGTAGCTCCCGATTTAAAAACCTGCAAGGCGTATATCAGTGTGCTGGGTTCTGAAGAGGAGGCAAAAGCAACGATTCAGGGCCTTAAGCAGGCAGAAGGCAATATTCGCCGCGAACTGGCGCGTACGGTCAATCTGAGAAATACTCCTCAGATCCGCTTTGTGCCGGATCAGTCAACGGAGTACGGTGTGGCCATGAGCCGCCTTATTGATGAGATTGCTCTGAAGGAAGGACGCGGAATAAAGACTGAGCCGGAGTACGACGAGGACGAATATGACGACGAAGACGAGTTCGATGAGGATGAGTCGGAAGAATAAGGATGATTCCATAAATCCTGCGCTGAAACAGTGCAGGATTTATGTGGATTTTTGGAGTAGATAGATGGACGGAATATTGAATATATATAAGGAAAAGGGGTATACATCCCATGACGTGGTTGCAAAGTTACGCGGAATCTGCCGGATGAGACGGATTGGACACACGGGAACACTGGATCCGGATGCGGAAGGAGTTCTTCCGGTTTGTCTGGGAAAAGCGACAAAACTGTGTGAACTGCTGACGGACAAGGAAAAAGAATATCGGGCAGAAGTGCTTCTCGGTGTGGTGACAGATACTCAGGACATGAGCGGCACGGTACTTTCGGAGCATTCGGTTGACTGCAGCGAAGAAGAACTGATTGCAGTGATCCGATCGTTTGTGGGCGTGTATGATCAGATTCCGCCCATGTATTCAGCAATTAAAATGGATGGGAAACGTCTCTATGAACTGGCCAGAGCCGGTGTGGAAGTGGAGCGAAAAGCAAGGAGAGTCGAGATCAAGAAAATTGAGATTGAAGCAATCTCACTTCCCAGATTTACAATTCGGGTCAACTGTTCCAAAGGAACTTATATCCGCACGTTATGCCATGATATCGGTCAGAAACTGGGTTGTGGAGCGTCAATGGAAACGCTGCTTCGCACAAAATCCGGTCAGTTTCTTCTGGAAGACAGTATGAAACTGGAAGAAGTGCAGAGGAAAATGGCAGAGGGCTCGCTGGAAGAGAAATTAGTTCTTCCTGATGCATTGTTTATGGCGTATCCTGAGGCGAGAGTTCTTGAAGAGGGAGAGAAACTGCTTTATAACGGAAATCCAATGCCATTGGAATTCTTGGAACGAGACAGCCGGGAACGGCCGGGAGAGGGAAGCATGGTCAGAATATATGATCGCTATGGTGAATTTATCGGTCTATATATCTACCATTCGGATCGGAACTGGTATAAGCCGAAAACACTGTTTTTGGGATGAGAGATAAAGTCCGGATTATGGATTGATGACAGGACCGGCGGTCAGAAAAGAATGGAGATTTGAGATGAGAATTATTCATGGGACTACGAATATTCGTTTTGATTTTCCGACAGCAGTGACGATTGGAAAATTTGACGGTCTTCACCGTGGTCATCAGAAATTGATTCATGAACTGAAAGCAAATGTAAAGCCGAATCAGAAAACGGTTGTATTCACTTTTGATGTTCCGGTGACGGAGGTCCTTGATGAGACTTCTTCACCGGTGATCACGACGAAAGCAGAAAAACGCCGCCTGATGGAAGCTATGGGAGTGGATATTTTGATCGAATATCCGTTTACGGAGGAGACCCGCCGGATGGAAGCGAAGGACTTTGTCTGTGATCTGCTTGTGAACCGGCTGTGTATGAAGTCGCTGACAGTGGGACCGGATTGTGGGTTTGGCTATCAGCGAAGGGGGAACGTAGCACTTTTGGAAAATCTGAGCCGAGATCTGAATTTTATGCTGAACGTGGTGGAGAAAGAGCGGACAAGAAAAGATAATTTGGTGATCAGCAGTTCGAGAATCAAGGCAGAACTGAGAAAGGGAGATATCGAGGAGGTAAACCGGCTTCTTGGTTATCTCTACAGCGTGAACGGACATGCCCTGGATGAGAGCGGAAGGTACATTTCTGCTCATCTCGTCAAGGAAAAGGGAGCCTGGACAATTGCACAGAGTGATGGAGAATTCAAGCTTGTTTTGCCGGAAGGAAACTATTTTTCTAAGGTATGGATTGGTGATAAATGTGTCAGAAGTGTTACAACAATTACACGAATTTCGGACACGGAGGGAAAGTTGTTAACGAAACTAAAAGAGCCGATTTTAGCAGAAAATCGTGCAGATTTATTAGAAATTGGGTTAATTGCACAATTCTAAGTCGATAATTTCGTTAAAATGACGAAAAAAACCGAGCAATCAAAGGTTGACAGACTGTTAACTAACTGTTATAATTAACCTCGGAATTGTAACAATTCTGTAACATTTAAGAAATGGAGGCGGGTTATGGCAGGTTCAGTTCAGCGTGTGATTGCCGCTATATTGGTTTCATTACTGCTTGTTCCCAGTACGAATACGCTGGCGGCCAGACCGTCGGATATTTCGGATGTCGGTTTGGCGAATGTTGCCGGATTTGACGAGAAGAACGGTGAGACGAAAGACCGTGTGGAAAAAGTGCCGGTGGCTTCAGAAGATGAAAATGAGAAAACAAAAGAACCGTTTAATCAAAATGTTGTAACCGTAGCTCCTCAGGCGGTAGATGCTTCCATGGCCGGTATCTCATTTGTTTTGGAGCAGTTTTTTGCCGCAGTGGACAAGGGTACATTGTCTTTGACAGATAAGGTTGAAGTGGATCGTATCATTTCCGAAGAAACCAATGCGAAAGCGGAAGTGCTTGATCGTTATACAAATTTGGGTATTGTAGTGGTAGACAGCTATTTGAACGTTCGCGAGGAGCCTCATGGCGAGGGACGTATCATCGGAAAGATGGTAAATAATACTGCTTGCAATATTTTAGAGGAACGGAATGGCTGGTATTTGATTGAGTCCGGCGATGTAGTCGGCTATATTTCAAATCAGTATGTTCTTACCGGCGATGAAGCAGTTGCCCGTGCGTTGGAAGATGCAAGACTTCGCGTGAGAGTTAATACGGCAGAGTTGAATGTTCGTAAAGGCCCCGGTGTTGAGTACGAGGCGATTACCCAGATTACGACGAACGAGCGTTATGATGTTGTCGATATTCACGATGAGTGGGTGGAGATTGCGCTTGGAAGTGGAGAAACTGCATTTGTATTTTCTGAGTATGTCGAGATTGGATATTCATTAGGTGAGGCCGTTAAATTTGAACCTATTTCTGCGGCTACACAGTTTAGAATCAACGTTGTTAACTATGCACTGCAGTTCTTAGGAAATCCCTACGTATGGGGAGGAACTAATCTGTGGACCGGTGCGGATTGTTCCGGATATGTACAGTCTATTATGGCTACATTTGATATTTGGCTTCCCCGTGTATCCTGGCAGCAGGCAGGGGCAGGTGTTCCGGTGAGTCTGGAACAGCTTCAGCCCGGAGATTTGGTGTTCTATGGAACCGGTGGTGTGGTAAATCATGTAGCGATGTACATTGGTAATGGACAGATCGTTCATGCGATCAGTGAGACCAGAGGAATCGGAATCACCTCCATGTGGGTGATGACACCGATGGGATTCAGAAATGTAATCGGTGAATAAAGAAAAGCAGACCGTTCTTCTTATTTAGGGAGAACGGTTTTTTAATTATTAGGAGAATCGAGCGATGGGACGAATGATAAGGCGAATAATCAGTTTATTATTGGTTGTGTTACTGTTATTCTTAAGCGGCTGTAGCACCCCTCAGAAAACTTACTTTCAGGAAGTATGGCGGGAAGAAGTTAAGTTCTCGGAAATCAAATACGAACACTATGATCGGGCACCCTTTGATCTCTGCCTGAAGAAGATTTATGAGATTGCGGAAAATGGCGGAACCAGAGAAGAATTTTCCGATGCGGATTATAATCTGTGGGTGGAACTGGAATATGTGTGTACGCTGACGCAGTTGGCGGAACTGAAGATGACATCTGATCCGACAAACGAGATGTTTGCTGAGGAATACCAATATATTTCGGAACTTTATCTGGAATTGTATGACGAATATTGGCTGGCGCTGCACACGATGGCGATTTCGGAAAACAAAAGGCTGATGACCGGAGCCTATCATGGTTCTTATATCCAATGGTTTGAAGAATATGTGCCTTATTCAGACGAAGAGAATGAATTGCTCGGCTACGACAAAGAAAGTCAGTTGATTCGGGAATATTATGCGCTGATGGAAGAAAAAACTCCGGATGAGGAAAGAATTGGAGAGATATTTTGCGAGCTGATCAAGCTGCGCAATCAGCAGGCGGAATTATTTGAAGTAGGAAACTATGCCGAATATGCCTATGGATCTTTTTATGGAAGAGATTACCTGCCTCAGGATTCGGAAAAAATCTGGCGCGGTGTTAAGGAGTATTTTGTTCCCATATATCAGCAACATCGAGACGAGGCAAACCGTCATCTGCAGATTTTGCTGGAGGCAGAGGACTTGGATTGTAGCCCTGAGGCGATCATCAATGCGCTGGGCAATGTGATCGATGATGTGTCACCGGAGATGAACCGTGCATTTGCCTTCATGAAAGAGCATGAGTTGTATGACATTGCACCCGACGAGAAGAAGAGTGAGATGGGATATACGGTACGGCTGTATTCCTACAATCTGCCCTACATTTTCAATGCGGCTTCCGGCGAGTTCTATGACTATATGTCGATGATCCATGAATTCGGACACTTTACCAATACTTTTTATACAGAAAGTAATTTTCTGTTTGGGATCAGCGACCTGGATATCAGTGAGCTGCAGAGCCAGGGGCTGGAAGTGATCATGACGCACTATTATGCAGATATCTTCGGTGAAAAATACGAGGATGCTGCCAGATATTATGTTTTGATCAGTTTGATCAGCAATTTGATTGATGCGGCACTGTTTGATGAATTCCAGCAGACTGTCTATGCACAGGAGAATTTGACACCTGAACAGATCAGTGAGATCTATCGTCGGTTGTACGTCGACTATGGATATGAGCCCTACGACGGATATGAGAATGAATGGATGTGGGTGAATCACAATTTCGAAATGCCGTTTTATTATATCAGTTACGGGATTTCCGCTCTGGGAGCACTGGAATTGTATGAACTGTCCTGTGAATCGCTTGAGAAGGGCATTGACAAATATCTGACTGTTTGTGCGGCAGATTCTGAGGCGTTCTATTACTCGGAACTGCTCAAAACGGTAGGAATGTCAGATGTGTTTGATACCGATGGCTATCGTTCGATCGCAGAAATGCTGTCAGACCGCTTAGCGAAGATTACAGTAAAGAAATAGCAAAAAAAATTATAAATCAGAGAAAAAAAGTGGTTTACAAATAAAAGAGTTTGTGTTACACTAACTAGGTATGATTATTTTAGGGCGGAAGACTGCCCATCGCCCGGTGCCAGGCTGACGGAGACTCCGACCGTATGCTTAGTACCCGGTAAGAGAGATAAAGGAGGATTTTACACATGATTTCTAAGGAATTAAAGGCACAGATCGTAGCAGAGTATGGCAAGCAGCCCGGAGATACCGGTTCACCTGAGGTGCAGGTTGCACTTTTGACCGCCCGTATCAACGAGCTTACTGAGCATTTGAAGGCTAACCCTAAGGATCATCATTCCAGAAGAGGTCTTCTGATGATGGTTGGTCAGAGACGTGGTATGCTGGATTACCTGAAGAGAAAGGATATCGAAGGCTACCGTAACCTGATCGCTCGTCTGGGTATCAGAAAGTAATCTGTAGTAAAGGTATGGTAGGGTGGAGATGTCTCCACCCTATCCTTCTGTCAAAGTAGTGATTATTCACGGCAGGAGAGTTGCGTCAGTCGGCGAGATGGAGTGCGCTTTTGGCTGGCGGGAGTTCCGAGACTTCTGAAAAAGTTACTGATACAGCCGCTTTTTCAGTTGTTTCGGTCTCTTCTGCCACATTAAAAATAAAAGGAGAGACAAAGTTATGTACAAGAGTTTTAGTATGGAACTGGCTGGCAGAACTCTGACCGTAGATGTAGGCAGAGTAGCAGCACAGGCAAACGGTGCAGCACTGATGCACTATGGCGACACAGTAGTCCTTTCCACCGCTACCGCTTCCGAAAAGCCCAGAGACGGTATCGACTTCTTCCCCTTAAGCGTAGAGTACGAGGAGAAGATGTATGCAGTAGGAAAGATTCCCGGAGGTTTCAACAAGCGTGAGGGTAAGGCAAGCGAGAACGCGATTCTGACCAGCCGTGTAATCGATCGTCCGATGCGTCCGCTGTTCCCGAAGGATTATAGAAATGATGTTACCCTGAATAATTTGGTTCTCTGTGTAGACCCCGCTTGCAGCCCTGAGTT
>JAFQDI010000115.1 GCA_017416055.1 Lachnospiraceae bacterium | reverse complement strand
TCCGGCTGATGGCAAGATGTACGCCAACGGAGCTTATACAATTGATAATGTAAATTATACGGTTGACAAGGACGGTGTTTGCCAGAATGAGGCGTCCGCGATCGACGGCGGCTCCGCCGGAAGTGTTTACAACTCTCCGACCGGCAGTACAACTGTTGGTTCAAATGTGACAACAGGCACATCCACTCCGTCTACAGGCGCAGCACCGGGTGCAAGCGGCACAACGGGGACAACAAGTGGAAATAACGTGACTGTGGTAAATCCGGGCGGTTCCGGTGCTCCGAGCGGTACAACGGTTGCTCCGGGAGCCGGTTCCGGCACAACCGGCTCTGTCGTTGCAACGGCACCGGGCGGAAATTCCGGCTCCGCTAATACAGGCAGTATGGCCGGTGGACCGGGTGGATATAATGGAACCGGCACTTCCGGATCCGGCAGTTCTGGCAGTACAGCCGCTCCGGGCAGTTCCGGCACATCTGCTTCCGGCAGTTCTTCCGGATCTGGCAGTTCCTCCGGCAGTTTGAACCAGTATCAGACAGGCGGACCACAGTAAGTCCCAATTTGAATATACACAGAATGAACAATCCCCTCTGCCATAGGTTTCTTCAAACTCTATGACAGAAGGGATTTTTTATATTTATAAACAATATTTTATTCAAATGAAACCAGCGGTTCATTGTTTTCTGCCGTCTGATATGGTATGATATTGCCAAGCAAGATTTTCTAAATTTTCCAAATTTCTATTTTTTCTAAAGCCGCCTGGCGGCTATCTTGAAACTCTTTGCTTAGAACTCACAACTCAAAAAGCAGGGAGGACAAGATGGACCTTCCTGTACACGAAAGGAAGGTTAATATGGAACAGAAGAATGAACGCGGTCACATTATGCCTGCCGATATGGAAATCAACTTGTGTGATTTCGCTCTATTTTTGTCGGTTATGAAAAACCCGGAGGCGCACGAAATTACTCTGCAGATCATTATGGACGACCCAACTTTAAAGCTGGATGAGGTGCATGTTGAGCAGGTTGTCCTGAATAAGTCCGGAAAGCGAGCGATCCGACTGGATGCATGGGCAAAAGATTTGGAAGGGACGCAGTATAACACAGAAATGCAGAATGATATCAAAAAAGACGATATCAGAAAGCGATCCAGATACTATCAAGGGTTGATGGACTCCCCCATTTTAAAATCCGGCAAAGAAACGAAATACAAACAATTGCCCTCTACCGTCATTATCTTTATTACGAAAGAAGATATCTTTGGTGAGGATTTGGCAAAATATACCTTTACAGAACAATGCGAGGAAGTCGAAGGATTACACCTCGATGATGGAACAACAAAGATTTTCTTAAATATGGCCAGCAAAAATGGTCCTCCGGAGCTGATTAGTCTCCTGCAGTATATGAAGAAGACTTCGTTAGAAAACCCCGAAGTTGTAATTCAGGATGAACGTATGAAAAAATTAGACACTCTTGTAGCCGAAGTGAAAGAATCGGAAGAATGGGAGGCGGTGAGTATGAGTATATATTCAGTGGCATTTGAATCAGGACTTGCAGATGGTCGCATGAAAGGACGTATGGAAGGTCGCATGGAAGGTCGCATGGAAGGTCGCATGGAAGGTCGCATGGAAGGTCTTACACAAGGACAAATTGAACTTGTATGCAAAAAACTCCGAAAAGGCAAATCCATTGAAATAATCGCAGACGAATTGGAAGAAGAAGTTGATGCGATTCGTCCAATCTACGAACTGGCACGAAGTTTTGCACCGGAATATAATTCCGAGAAAGTTGTCGATGCATGGTTTCAATCCAAAGACGAGCAATAATGAAAGGGGAGCAGACGCTCCCCTTCTTGTTTCTATATCTTACACCTCAAAAATCAGATCACCATAGCTCGGGAATGGCCAAAACTCCTTATCCACGATCATCTCCAGCTTGTCAGCCGGCTCGCGCAGGCGATTCATCGCCGGAACGATCTCATGGTAATAGAAATGGGCACGTTCTTTCATATCTGCAATCTTTGCACTCTTTTCCAGTTTGTCAGCAATTTCAGCAGATGCCACTTTCATCGCAGAAAGAAGATCCGAAATTTCCAGAAGCATTTCGGTCTGTACGCTGACATCAGCCATCGGACATGCGCTCGTCACGGCGTTGACAGACTGTGCCAGAACGGTCGTGTATTTGATCACTGCCGGAATGATCTGTTTGCCAGCCATATCGAGCATGGTTCTTGCTTCCACGTTGACAGTCTTGGTGTATGCCTCGTACTCGATCACGGCACGGGCCTCCAGCTCCGGCTTCGTATAAACACCGAAATCACTGAACAGTTTGAATGCCTTTTCTGTCACAAGAGCCGGGATCGCATCGACCATACATCTCAGATTCGGAAGTCCGCGACGAGCCGCCTCTTCCACCCACTCTTCAGTGTAGCCGTTGCCGTTGAAGATGATGCGGCGGTGTGCATCGAACAATTCTTTGATCATATCATGGACAGTACCGTTAAAGTCTTCTGTATCTTCCAGCACATCTGCCGCTTCCTTGAATGCCTCTGCCACGATGGTGTTGAGGACCACGTTTGCGGCGGATACAGAATCGGAGGAACCAACCATACGGAACTCAAATTTGTTGGTCGTGAATGCGAACGGGGACGTACGGTTGCGGTCCGTTGTATCTTTATCGAAATCCGGAAGTGTCGTAACGCCGGTCTTTAAGGTTCCGCTGGTCTTGGAGTACTGGGCAGAACCGGTGCTGCAGAGCTGGTCAATCACGTCTTCCAGCTGCTCGCCCACAAAAATGGAGATGATTGCCGGCGGAGCCTCATGGGCACCAAGACGGAAATCGTTGCCCGGAACGGCCGCAGACTGACGGAGCAGATCCGCATGTCTGTCTACTGCCTTCATAATGCAGGCAAGAACCAGCAGGAACTGGATATTTTCATGCGGAGTTACACCTGGATCCAGCATGTTGATACCGGTGTCGGAGGACAGGGACCAGTTGTTATGTTTACCGGAGCCATTGACACCCTGGAACGGCTTTTCATGGAGCAGACACGCGAGACCGTGACGGTTGGATACCTTTTTCATTGTCTCCATCACCAGCTGGTTGTGATCCGCTGCCAGATTTGCGATCGCGTAGATCGGCGCCAGCTCATGCTGTGCCGGAGCCGCCTCGTTGTGCTGAGTCTTGGATGTGACGCCCAGTTTCCAGAGTTCTTCGTTTAGTTCTTTCATGAACGCACCGATTCGCTCATTGATGACACCATAGTAATGATCATCCGTCTCCTGGCCCTTCGGCGGCATTGCGCCGAACAGGGTACGGCCGGTATAGACCAGATCTTTTCTCTTTAGGTATTTATCTTTGTCCACAAGGAAATATTCCTGCTCCGGTCCCACATACGGAACCACGCGTTTTACTTCGGTATGGCCGAAGAGATGGAAAATTCTTGTGGCCTGTTTATCAATCGCCTCCATGGAACGAAGGAGCGGGGTCTTTTTATCCAGCGCTTCACCTCCGTAGGAGCAGAATGCAGTCGGGATGCAGAGAGTCACGCCGGTGGCATCCTTCTTTAAGAATGCCGGAGAGGTGCAGTCCCACGCGGTATAACCGCGGGCCTCGAAAGTCGCACGAAGTCCTCCGGTCGGGAAGGAAGAACCGTCTGCCTCACCCTTGATCAGCTCTTTACCGGAAAGTTCCATCAGGATACGTCCCGCGGAGTCCGGAGTGCTGATAAAGGAGTTGTGTTTCTCGGCAGTCACACCGGTCATCGGCTGGAACCAGTGGGTATAATGGGTCGCACCGTTCTCCACCGCCCAGTCCTTCATGGCCTGTGCCACCACATCCGCGATCGACGGGTCCAGTTCACTTCCGTCCTCGATCGTCTGAATCAGTTTTTTATAAACATTTTTCGGCAGTCGAGCTTTCATCACTGCCTCGTTAAATACATTTTCGCCAAATATTCCTGCTACATTGATCACATCATTCATGTCTCATACCTCCTGTCATTTTTGAGCACAGGAAAATTTATCTCAAACTACCGCTTCAAGATTTCTTTTACGGTCTGTTTCATGTCCTCCGGTTTGCACTGCATTTGGTGTCGGATTTCCGCATTTCTAATCTCTTCGATCGCCTGTGGGATCTTCACACCGGATAATCGTTCCATTTTGTTGATCAGGGCAAATTCGTCCGCGGTCTCCTGTTTTCCACAGACTGCCTCGACTACGCTTCGTGAGAATTTGTACGGACTGGCAGTCGATGCGATGATCGTCTTCGTTTGATCATCGGTTGCAGCTTTGTATGCCTGATGCACAGCAGCTGCCACACCGGTATGGGTATCGATCAGATAACCGGTCTCGTCGAAAAGCGTCTTGATGGTCTTCGCATTCGCTTGCATATCTGCATAGCCGGCTCTGAAATCAGACATAAATTCTTTCATTTCAGCGGTTATCTCGTATTTACCATCCTTTGCCAGGGACTCCATCCGATTTTTCGTCTGCTCTGCATCACGGCCGCAGCTCAGATACAGAAGTCGCTCCAGGTTGCTGGAAACCAGGATATCCATGGACGGGGAGGAGGTCAGGATAAAATCGCGGTTCTTATCATATTCACCTGTCGTGAAAAAATCATACAGGACTTTATTGTCGTTGGATGCACAGATCAGCTTGTCAAACGGAATACCCATCTGCTTCGCAAAGTATGCCGCCAGAATATTTCCAAAGTTTCCGGTCGGAACCACCACATTTACCGGCTCATCTTTTGCGATCTCGCCTGCAGCATAGAGTTTCGCGTAAGCGTACACATAATACACGATCTGCGGCACAAGGCGTCCGATATTGATGGAGTTTGCAGATGAGAACTGGTAGCCCATTTCCGCGATCTCCTCGGCAAATGTTTTATCGCCGAAGATCTTCTTTACGCCTGTCTGGGCGTCGTCAAAGTTTCCTTCAATGCCGACCACGCACGTATTCTCGCCTTTCTGAGTCAGCATCTGCAGTTCCTGCACACGACTGACGCCATCTTTCGGATAAAATACGATAATCCGCGTTCCCGGCACATCGGCGAATCCTGCCATAGCTGCTTTTCCGGTGTCACCGGAAGTAGCTGTGAGGATCACGATCTCATTCTTCACGCCGTTTTTCTTCGCCGCCGTTGTCATAAAGTACGGCAAAATAGACAATGCCATATCTTTAAAGGCAATCGTCTTGCCATGGAACAGCTCCAGATAATAGGCATCACCTGCTTTTCTGAGCGGTGCGATCTCTTTTGTATCAAATTTCTCATCATAGGCATGAGAAATACAATATTTCAACTCTTCTTCCGTAAAATCGGTCAGGAACTGCTTCATCACCTGGTGCGCAGTCTCCTGATAGTTCATCGCAGCGAGCGTATCCAAAGTCACATCAAGCTTTGGAATCTCCTCCGGCACGAACAGGCCGCCATCCGTCGCCAGACCTTTTAAGATTGCCTGAGATGCAGTCACATGTTTCTCACCGCCGCGGGTGCTTGTATAATATAGGTTCTTACTCATGTGTAATCCCTCTCTTTATTGCTTTATCACGCAAAACTTTCCACGATTGTAGCACAAATCGGGGGGGAGTGCAAGGAATTTGTGGATTGGCGAGGCTATGGTGTGGTATACTGTCTTGGAAAATGATATGATTATTTTTCAACATGGAGGTCCCGCATGTTCTATTCAAATACACTCATCGGCACATTTCTCTCTCGCCCCAACCGCTTTTTGGCTCATGTCATGGTGGGCGGCGAAGAAAAAGTATGTCATGTAAAAAATACAGGTCGCTTAAGGGAGCTCCTGCTGCCGGGGGCGCAGGTAATCTTACAGCATCATCCGGATGCGGCAGTAACCGGCCGGAAAACGGAATATTCTCTGATCGGAGTGTCGAAACCGCTCGCGGGAGACCGCTTCTCCGAGAATTTGACCCCCAACTCCGGTGACCGCTTCACCTGGGTCAACATCGACTCCCAGGCACCCAATCAGGCTGCATATGAATGGCTCACGGAGGGAGAAGGTCTCCCGTTCTGCCCGCGTCCGCAAAATATCCGCCGGGAAGTGCGCTGGGGACAATCCCGGTTTGATCTGGCTTTCATGGATGGGGACCGCCCATGGTTTATGGAGGTCAAGGGCGTGACCCTCGATATGGACGGAACTGCCATGTTCCCGGATGCGCCGACCGAGCGCGGAATCAAACATTTAGATGAGTTAAGCGCTGCTGTCAAAGAAGGCTATGGTGCTGCCGCACTATTTGTAATACAAATGAAGGGAATCTCTGCATTTGCGCCGCACCGCGAACGCCACCCGGAATTCGCCGATGCACTGGTCCGCGCAAAGCAAAATGGCGTACATGTTTGGGCCTATGACTGTGTGGTGACGGAAAATTCTATGAAGATTGATGCGCCGGTGACGGTGCGGCTGTAAATCATCAACAGTCCATGCACCCTTCCCCTCTCCTCCTCATATCTCATTTATAAGCAATCTGCGAGTGAGTGATCTTATGGTAATTCCATTATCTCATATAAAACCAGGCGAGACCGTCCGAATCGTAGCTCTTGGAAACGAGGGACCGATTGCCGGACGGTTAAAAGACCTGGGATTTGAAATCAATTCGACCATTTCCTGTGTTCTGCAAAAATCCAGAAAAAATATCGCTGCATATCTGGTTCGAAATGCAGTCATCGCTCTGCGAGAATGTGACAGCCGATATATTCTGGTGACGTTCGTTGACGAGACATCCGCTGATACTGCACCTGCGACTTCCTTCGAGGTGACACCGTGATGCGGCGCATCGCCCTGGTGGGCAATCCAAATGTCGGAAAAAGCACAATCTTCAATGCCCTTACCGGCATGCACCAGAAGACAGGAAACTGGGCAGGTGTGACGGTTTCTTTCGCAGCCGGAATGTTTGAGCTTTTTTCTCCTGGCTCCGACGCACCCATAAACTTTTCCATCGTCGACCTGCCTGGCATCTACTCTTTCGACGTGCGTTCGGAGGAAGAGGCGGTCACGCGGGATTATGTGCGGGATGAAACGTACGATT
>JAFQDI010000114.1 GCA_017416055.1 Lachnospiraceae bacterium | reverse complement strand
AGTCTGCAGTTTATGGACCAGATCGGACTCGTCGGAGAGAAACGTGTCAAGGGAACATTCAAAGGCTTGAGCAACTTTGCATACACTCTGAAGGGAGGGATTGTCGATTTTCGCGTTGGCCAGTTTTTTCAGTGTTTCATAGGGAACGCCTGAGTGGTCAGATAACGTTTTCAAAGTCCAATTTTTCAGGCTGAGCTGGTGATTTAGTTTCTCCTGTAACAGATATTTCATTGAGTCGAAATGATTAGTCTCCATAGTGGTTTTTGAAGTGCCGTAAATGGCACTGGGTTCACGCAAAATAATCCAGTTGGTGCCATAGACGAACTTCCCTTTCCGTTAATTTGCTGTAAAATATGGATACCAATGAAAATAAAATGTCGTTTGGCAGCCACAACGAAACGTATTTTATAAGAAAAAAAGTCGATTATCAAGGCGAAATATGCGAAACACCGCGTTTTATGTCTGAAAACAAATGAAAATGGGAGGAGAAATTGGCATGGAATGTTTGAAAGTAGCAATTGCCGATTGTGATCTGTCGATCCATCGGTCATTACAGCGGGCGATTCAGAGAGATGGAGAATTGCAGTTTGCGGGAGGAGCCAGAGATGGTGCGGAAGCTCGAAAACTGATCTGTGAAAAGCAACCGGATGTTGCGATTGTGGACATGGTGATGCCGAAAATCGACGGATTTGCCTTGATTGAGCAGATTAGGCAGGACAAGATGATTCGAAAAGAGCCGAAATTCATTTTGACGACATCGGTTCACAATGACCAGATTATGGCGGAGGCATTTCGGTTGGGGGTAAGTTATTTTTTATTAAAGCCTTACGATCCTCAGATGCTCGCAAACCGGGTAAAACAGATTGCGGGATATGTTGGAAGCGGAACGGAGACGGCATGTGGATACTTGGGAAATCCAGCGAAACGATATTCCGATGCGGACAATGAGGCCTTGGTCAAAGATATGCTGCACCGGTTAGGCGTTCCGGCGCATCTTCGGGGATATCGCTACATGATCACTGCAATTTTGGCAGTGCTTCGCAGCGAGAGGATGATGGAGTGTGTGACGAAGGAGTTATATCCCTTTGTGGCGAAGACTCATGATTCCACTGCGACCAGAGTGGAGAGGGCACTTCGACATGCGATCGAGGTGGCTTGGGGCAGAGGAAATATTGAGGAACAGGAGAAGCTGTTCGGATACACGGTCAATCTGACGAAAGGAAAACCCACAAATTCCGAATTTATTGCCATGGTGGCAAATCAAATCCAGAGCAGATAGGTAAATTTATTCTATTGCATCACTGAGCATGATTGTGCTATACTATGCGTGGGTGACATTTCACTGCCTCACTACCGATATCTGTCAGTAGCCCCGCAATCTCGCGGTGCGGCATGGTATAGCGCTGAGAGAGATAGCGCATGGAAGCCGCGGCCTCCCCGTCGGGACCGCCGTACTGGCTCATGATGATCATTGCGATCTTAGGGTTGGGCTGCGTGATATTTATTGGATATTGCAGTCGTTTTTCATAATTCCACATAGAGATCCTCCTTCCCAGGGCCAAGGTGTTTTTGCCCAAGTCCAATCGTCATGGCTGTGTACGCTGTCGATGGTCAACGGGGCACAGGTACGGTTGTATTCGTCCACTGCCGCGTCATATTGGTGCTTGATTTGGTGATAATATTCCAGAGCCTCAGCATTGTCCGGATGAGTGTCCAGAAACAGAGCAGTCTCCACGAGGGCGAAGCCGAGTTCATAAACTGACATGGGGTGATTCATCGATTGCCCCTCCTTCCGAGAAACGGTTTATCCAGATCGGCGAACAGTGTGCCTTGTTCCAGTGCACGCGAGGGGCAGTACAGGCTTTCCCAGGACTGCATCGGAACGTAGGTCATACCGATGGGGAATTGTTCCGCAGAGAAACAGACAGTGGAGGATTCGGTACGTGATTCGCAGCCACAGGATTCTCTTTCCATGGTATTTTTTGGTGTAGGGGAAGTGGAATATCCGGTTCGCGGAGCGGTATATCCGGAGCCGGGGCGCCCGGGTCTGGACATGGACCGATCAGGATATGAGCCGGGATAGCCATTCCTGGTAGAACGACAGGCTGACTGATTTGTCATGGTTAGAAATCTCCTTTCGAGCCCGCGACAAAGTGCATTTTTGTCCCGGGTGGTTCATACAATAATAGATTATGCACAGGAGGAAGCAAAAGTGATTGCTAAGAGATTAGAAGCATTGAGAACAGAGATGGAAAAGAGAGGAATCAGTGCATATTTGATTCCCACGGCAGATTTCCATCAGTCCGAATATGTGGGAGAGTATTTTAAGTGCAGAAGTTATATGACCGGTTTTACCGGTTCTGCGGGAACAGCATTGGTGATGCCTGACCGTGCCGTACTTTGGACGGACGGAAGATATTTTATTCAGGCGGAGAAGCAGTTGACCGGAAGTGGAGTGGAGCTGTTCAAGATGGGTGAGGAGGGAGTTCCCACCATCAGTGAGTTTTTGACGGAGTATCTGAAAGAGGGCGATTGCCTGGGATTCGATGGCAGAGTGGTGGACAGTAAGCAGGGCGAAAATTATGCAGAGATCGCCGAAAAGAAGGGAGCATCTATTCTTTGGAGCGAAGATCTGGTGGATGTGGTTTGGGAGAACAGACCGGAACTGTCCTGTAAACCTGCGTGGTCTCTTTCTGTGGAGCATGTGGGTGTATCCAGGGAGGAGAAGATGGAGAAAGTGCGTGCGGCGATGAAGGAGTGCGGTGCGAATGTACATCTGATCACATCGTTGGATGATTTGGCATGGTTGTTCAATCTGAGAGGAGATGATGTTGCCTGCAACCCGGTGGTGCTGTCCTATGCGATCCTGACGGAAGAGAAGGCTGAGCTCTTCGTTCAGGGCAAGGCGATCAGCGAAGCTCTCAAGGAAGAACTGGAGGCAGCAGGTGTGAGCCTTCGTGAGTACAGCGAGTTTTACGGTGCAGTGAGTGAACTGCCGGAGAATTCTTCCGTGCTGTTTGATTTGAGCAAGGTGAGCTACGCATTGGTGAAGAACCTGAAAGACGGCGTATCTGTGGTCGACAAACCGAATCCTTCCGTTTTGATGAAAGCGGTGAAGAATCCGGTTGAAGCGGAGAATATGCGAAAGGCGCATATTAAGGATGGTGTGGCGCTGACCCGTTTTATTTACTGGATGAAGAAAAACGTGGGAAAAATTCCCATGGATGAATATCGTGTTGGCGTAAAATTAGAGGAGTTCCGACGCGAGCAGGAAGGCTTTTTGGGGAACAGCTTTGAACCGATCTGTGCTTACGGACCGAATGCTGCCCAGTGCCATTACTCTGCGTCAGAGGATAACTGTGCGGTGATCGAACCGAAAGGGTTGTTTCTGGTGGATTCCGGT
>JAFQDI010000113.1 GCA_017416055.1 Lachnospiraceae bacterium | reverse complement strand
GCAGTTATGTTCGATCATGGAGATCATGGCATATCCGCCGCCGAAGGTGAACAAACCGATTTTGGCAAAGGTAAAAAACAAATCAAGTAATATACACACTACCGGATGCACTCCTTTAAAAGATTAATCTGCTTTTTTCCACTGCATCGGTTCACCGCCTTCTACCAAGGTAACCGCGTCAATTATTAATATTCCGTCCTTTAGGGTATAGGCACTGTCCTCGAACAGAGGACTGCTCCAGCTCATGGCGGTGTAAATTTTGCCGTCTTTTACGTAGTATACTTCTGTGATATTGAATGCCTGGAACAAAGATCCGAAATCAAAGGACTGCAAAACATAATCGACGTATGCTTCCATCGTCATACCGGTGTTTTGCAGAATAGCCGCATCGGCAGCCTCCTTATTGAAGCCCTGCTGTGCCAAGGTGGAGTACGTCTGCTCGATCGTGAATTCCCGATAGTCTTTCTTAAATGCAGCTTCATCCTTGAGCGTAAATTTGTAAGCGAGATTACCGGAGTTGCCAAACTCCATAGATAAGGTGCAGTCCACGCCATTGGGGAAGCCTGTCGGTGCACCAAGCATCTCACCGGACATATTTGTTTCGCAAATCCACGTTCCTTGCAAATCCAGAGTGGAAGCTGTGGTGAATCGAGGATCCGTGATGATCTTCTCACCCTCCATCAGTTGACAGCGAGCACAAGTTTTAGGTGCTTCAGTCGTAGCGTCCTGCCAGTCGTGGCCGAGTACTTCACCCTCCGTAATATTACAGGTGGAACAGGTTTTCTTCGTTTCGCAGGATGCTTCTTGCCAAGTGTGGCCCAACGCCTCGCCCTCGATCTCACCGCACAATGTGCAAGTCTTTGCTTCAGTGCAAGAGGCTTCCTTCCATTCATGCTTACAGCCACAGGCCGTCAGAAGTAGGATAAGTGCCATCATCAATGTAGTGGTCAATAATTTCTTTTTCATACTGCCCCTCCTTTGTATAATTGTGTAATGGTACAGTTATAGTATAAGGAAAATTGGTAATTATGTCAAATGAAAGTTGTTTATTTACAATAAAATTTTGCTTTTTGTTCAAAAGTAATGCCGCTATTTTTCTTTACAAAAATAGTGGATGTTGTATAATAAATATGCAGAAGAGGATAGGTAAACCATCTTGTTTCCAAGGAGAACCGATTATGTGGACAGAAATCAGTATATTATTAATGATTATCGAAATTGTGTTGCTGACCGTGTTTGTTATCGCCAAATTGAACAGAAAAAAACTGAATGAAAAATTCCTGTTTTTGGGTGCGGTGTTTATGATCAACCTGGCACTGTATCTGGTTCCGTATCTGCACAGGATTTGGGAATTGAGGGAGGAGAGTAACTATCCCTTAGACATTCTGGAATGTATTGTGAGCGCAGTTAAGCTCTTCTTGGGCGATGTGAAAACCGAGGGGGTGGCCGGATTCGCGAAAACTGTTCCGGTATTTACGCTTGTGTATGTGTTAGGTGTAGTGCTGGCACTGCTGACCACCATCAGTACTGCGGTGGAGATATTCAATCAAACACTGAGAAACCATTTCCGCCTTTCCAAAGCATTGAATCAGTCGTGCTGCGATATCATTCTCGGCGACAGCAAACGCGCCTTGCAGTATGCGAAAGACGGTGCAGCAGTGCTCTTGCTGGATGAAAATACGAATAAGAACCGTGTGGTTGGGCTGATCGAAGCAGGGTATGCGGTGCTTCGAAACGGCTTTTCGGTACAGCTGTTGAAAAGCCGTCAACTGAACAAAACAACCCGGTACAATCTGATTTGTCCGAACGATGAAGAGAAGTATCTTGATTATATCAATACCTATATTGACTATCGATCTGTTCAGACGGAGACGAAGAATTTTTATTTGTATGTGGAGATCGAGGAGGAGAAAACGGCAACGATCCGCCGGGAGATTATCGAAAAAAGTGGGTTCGGCTCATGGATCACCACATTCTGCTCAAAGGAATTGCTGGCGAGAACGTTTATGGAGGAACATCCGATCACACAGTACTTGCCGAAAGAGTTTATTGATGCGGATGCGTCGATCAGACCGGATGTCAAAATCAACGTTTTCCATCTGGGCTTTGAACGTCTTGGCAGAGAACTGTATCGTCAATCAATCTTAAACAATCAGCTTGTCAAATTTGAGGACAACGAATATAAAGTCTTTCCTGTGAATTACTATATTTTCGATCCTTCAGCGAAATCAGACGACTGGGATATTCAGAGCCTGGAGAATGTCCTGAAAGAACTGAAAAGGAAGAAAGATGATTATTTTACACTTCCCGAACTTCCCTTTATCACAGAGTCTTCGGACAAGGAGCCCGGTTCAAGAGAGACGTTGTCATGGGTGGGAAAGAAGATATGTGAGGAGAAAACATTCAGTTACGTGATCGTGGACTCCAAAGATGATTACTGCAATATTGAGATCGGTGCCAGACTTAGATCCATGCTGGACGGAGAACACAATTTCCATCTGTATATTCACAGTGAAGAATCCTATACGAAGGACGACGACTTGGTGACGTACTTCGGTAAAGTGGATCAGGTGTTTACTCATGAGATGATTGTCAATGACAGCCTTTCAACTATGGCAAAGAGACTAAATGAAGTGTATACAGAGCAGTCCATGAAGGATGCGAGCGAAACTCCCGGGTTTGCAGAGACGGTGAAGCGAAAGGCAGAGGAGGAGTGGAATGGATTTGATTACTTTACGCGCTATTCGAATCTCTATGCGGCAATGAATCTGCGTCTGAAGCTGAATCTGTTGGGACTGGATTATGTGAAAGACGGCAAGGGCGAGAACACGAAGCTGATTGAAGAAAAGTATCCTCGCCGTGAAGACGCTTACAAGTATCAGGAATATTTTGTCAGAAGTAAGCGAAACGCACTGCTCGCGCAGGAGCACGCCCGCTGGAATGCATATCACCTTCTGGAAGAATATTTGCCACTGGCGAAAAACAAAATCACGGTTAAGACAGGTGAAAAAGGAAAAGTAAGGTTCAATACGAAAAACACACCTGCAAAGCTGCATGCATGTTTGACGACATACAAGGGGTTGGGCGAACTTTCTGCACATTTGGCAGATCGAGCGGCTGAACTTACCGGGACATCTCACCGTGCAGAGGAATATGACTACTATATGTATGACGAGATGTTGCTTAAATCATCAAAAAATCTCTTGATGAAGTTGGGGTATTCGGTGGTTGAAAAATAAGTGGACAGGTGATGGTATGAGCGTTTTTGGAGTTTTATCTGAACGAAGAAAAGATGTTGTTGACAAATGATTTTCTTCCTGCTATAATCACCACAGTTGGTTTTTACCACGACCATAAAAAGAATTAAAGGCATAATTATTGTGAGATTTCTCGCAATAACTATGCCTATTTTTTATGAAAGGTGGTAATGACCATGAAAAAAATGAATGAAAATGAAACGCAGTCCCTTTACATCGCATCTCTTCGTGAGATCTTCCGCAAGCGGGCGGTGAGCCTCATGAGCCAGCTGTCGCGCTCGGTCGCGCGGGTAACCTCGTATGACGAGGAGGCCTGCCAGGAATACGGGGAGGAGGTTAAGAGCCAGCGTGTACTGGCGGAAAAACTCCTTTATGTGCAGCAGTGTCGCAATGCGCTGGAGCAGTGTATTGCCACCGGTGCCTATGCGATGAGGTACCACTGGAGCAACGGCAGCGTGACCGAGATCCGGTTTAGGAAAACGTCACCGCATCGAGTGAGGGTGGAGGAGAGTACGAAAAACTTAAAATACGCGAAGACCTCAAGTTGAGGTCTCGAATTTATCGTGCTCCGAGGAGATGCTTTCCCGGAGCCGATAATATTGGCTGGGGCGATGCGCATCACCGGATGTATAGCGGTCGGTTTCCTGCACCAGATCGCTGATTTTTTTCCGGAAATTTGCCTTGTAGAGCGGTTTGTCCAACAGAATTTCATAGATTTTCTGTAATTCCGGCAGGGTAAACTCCTCCGGAAGAAGGTGGAAAGCGATCTTGGTGTATTCGACCTTGTTGGCAAGGCGCCATTTGGCGTAACGGATAATCTCCTGATGGTCGAAAGCAATATCATCTGCGGCGAGCAGTTCTTTCACATCGGCCAGTTTGACATCAGTGGTGCGCTGTCCAACCGCATAGTTTCGAATCTGGCTCAAAGGAACCAAAGCCAGATAGGACACAGAGATAATGCGCCGTCTGGGATCTCGGTTTACCGCGCCCCAGGTATAAAGCTGCTCAAAGTAGATATCGTGTAGGCCGGTTTCTTCCAGAATGCCTCTGGCCGCTGCGTCATCCAAGGTTTCGTCATGTCGGACAAATACTCCGGGAAGTGCCCACATTCCGGCAAAGGGGGGATATTGGCGACGAATCATCAGGAGTTTCAGCGCGCCATCTTCAATGGTGAAAACCAGAAGGTCGACAGCGACAGAGATGGGAGCGTTTGTAGTTGTATCAACAAAAGAAAGCAAGTCTTTTTCGGGCATGGGTGAAGCCTCCTGTCATGAGATTGGTATCATTTTACTACAAACTTCCCAAAATGTAAATCAAATAACTAATCTGCCCTGTCGTTTTGCCACGCTGATTTTGATTTCCATGCCGGAATTGAATTCGATGGCATCCTCGGCGATTCCATCGGAGAAGAGAATACCGTCCTCAGCCATGTTGGAGCGGAAGATCAGTTCTTCATGTTGGGAGAGTTCCCCGTATACAATTTCTGTGCCGGTGGAGCAACTGGGGAAGGGCTCACGGACAGAGAAGTGAAGCGTTCTCTCGTCCCAGCGATAGTCGGGCTCCTGCAGACAGCCCAGGCCAAAGCATTTGGACAGTCCCCGGAGCTGCGTCATCACAGAGCGGTGCCAGCCACTCATGCCGAGACCGGTTGAAATGATGACGCCGCTTGAACTCTGAACTTCGCGTTGTCCGCGATACATGATATCGTAGCGGGCAGAGCGGTGATCACAGATGCCGAGAAAGAAATCATTGGCCGCATAGAGAATCTGTCCGTCCTTGGATTCGGCCTTCGCCATCGTGATTGTTTTTTCGTGATGGCTGCCGGCTAGAACTTCGGGGAGGAGAGTATGCACATCTGCGGGGGTGAAGGGGAGTAGTTGACCGTTCCATCGTGCAGGATCCGGGTTGACACCGATCAGTGGCTGCCCTTTCAAGTACTTCATCACGTTTGCAACCAGACCGTCCTGACCGACGGTGATGACCACATCGTTTTCTCCGAAGATCATATTGGCAATGTATTCGCGAGGAATGACCTGAACCCTGGCCATTTGCTCTGCAGCAGTTGTGACCATGATCAGCGCATGGTGATAATTTTGGTCTTCCAAAAGATAGTCGCCAAAGTCAGCACCCAAATGCTCCACATAGAAGCGGGCCTGCTCCACGGTGTTGAACTTTCGTTTCAGTTCTTCCAGTCGGGTTTTGCGGGTGACGATGATTACTTTGTGCAGTCCTCTGTCCATGGTGTTCTCCTTTCTTATTTGCCGGTGAGGGTCTCAAGCAGGTCGGGAGTGACATTCAGATTGCCGATGCGCTCTGCCTTATCGCCGATTTCCAGAAAAGCCTTGGCAACCAGAGCTTTAGGGTCCATTCCGCTGATCGCCAGAGCCTCTAAGACACCCACGTCCACTGTCTCAAACGCCTTCATCAACATGGTCATCGCGTAAGCTTTTTCCTCAGAGCGGCGTCTCTCGTTCTCCATTTCGGAAGATACCAGTTCTTTGTTTCGTTCCTCAAGGAGAATTTTGGCTTCCATCTGATCTTTTTCCAAGCGAATCCGTTCGTCAGCACGTTTCTTTTCCAGTGCCAGCTCGCGCTCTAGGATGACGCGGCGGGTTTCCAACTCTTTTTCTTTCTTTTCACGGGCTTTTTCGGCCACTTTGATCTCTGTATTCAGCTCATTTTCTTTTACAATGCGCTCCTGTTCGATCGCTGCATTTCTGCGCATGTAGATTGCTTCGTCCTGTTCTTTGAGAATTTGCTCTCTGGCAGCAGCCTCAAGGGCTTTTCTGGTTTCCGGCTTTGCTGCAACACCAAGAATGGTAAGGTTTAGGATTTCAATGCCGAATTCTTTCAAGATCTCGCTGGAGCAAAGTTCAGTCTGCAGCTTTTCCACCAGATCATCGCCGGACTTCAACGCGGTCCGGATATCCAGAACGGAGATCGTGCGAATCAAAATGATCTTTGCCAGATTGATCAGACGGGTGTTCACTGCCTGGAAGACGGTTCGTCGTTTTTCCGCATATTCTGCTTTGTTTTCGGCAAAGGCGAAGTCCAGCATCGTAGATGCCTGCCGATAGTCGAGGAAACGGTAGGTGATCATTCCCTGTACATAGCAGGACTGATAGTCCGATGTCATAATATCATCGAAGGCAAAGCCAATGTCGATGGCGGTGCTGGGAATGACCAGAATCGCTGTGTTCATCGTGTTGTAGAAGAAAGAGAGTCCTAATCCTTCCTTCAAGGTAGTGCCGTTTTTTACCTTCATTACATATTCGCCGGGGTCGAATTTTCTGTACTTAAGTGCCATGTGGTGCCCTCCTTTTTGCTTGTTAGTATTAAAAAACTACTTACTGTGATTTTATAATAGTATACTTTTGCTACTATGTCAAGGGGGAAAATAAAAATTTTTTTAAAAGTTGTAAAAGGCGGAGGGGAAGGTTGGAGATGGGCGAGACGGGGTAAACATCAACGGAGAGGGCTGACCTATCTGGTCCAGCCCTCTCCGTTGATTTCGTGCGCCCTGTGAATCGTCACAAAAGCAGTACTGTCTGTTTGGTTGATGATATTGATCAGCTCATTGTATTGATTCATGGTGAAGGAAATCATGAGCATTCGTTTTTTCTTTCCGGAATATCCGCCCTCAATCTCGACGATACTGGTCGTTCGCTCAAGCTTTTCGGCAATCAGGCGGTTGATCTCGACGTGTTGGTCGGAGACGATCTGTGCAATGAATGCCCTCGACTCTCCAAGGAAGATTTTGTCCACCACCATCGCGGAGATGAATGCGGAGGTGATGCCTAAGAGGGAGATCACCAGATCTTTGATGACGAGCAGACCGAGGGAGATGGTCAATGCATCGATCAGGAAGATCACCACGGAGCTGCGGGCTTTTCTGAACAATTTACAGATAATGAAGGCGAAGATATCCACACCGCCTGTCGATCCGCCACCGAGGAAGGTGAGCGCACAGCCTGTGCCGACGAAAACACCTCCGAAGAGGGCGGCGAGTAGAATGGCAATCTCCGAATACCGAGACTGACTGAGGCAAAACATACCGTTCAATACGTCCGGGTCCGCAAGCTTGGAAAACAGCGAGAAACCCAGCGGGTAAACGATGGAGGATACCAGTGTTTTCAGCGCGAAGTTTTTGCCCAGAGCAAACAGTCCGATGAAAAACAGAGACCAGGTGACGATCGTGATCAGAAAATCCGTCGTCAAAAATGGAATGCTTAAGAGCTGATTGAGAATGATTGCGATACTGGAGATTCCTCCGACGACCAAATCAAAGGGGATGATAAACAGGGCGGTTCCCAGAGAAAGGATCAGGGTGCCGGCGACCACAAGAAACAGATTTTTTAGCTGCTGAAATGGTTTACGTTCCATGAAAAGGTCCCCCTTTTTACATTGCTTAGACAGATTATATCATGGATAAAAAAGATGGTCAATGATTAAGGGATGATCAATATAAAGGGTTTTCACGGAGCGCGGGATTTATTCGTTGTTGAACATTTTTTCGAATTATGCTAATCTATGAATATATGTAGGCAATAAACGAACCGCGAAAGGAGCTCGTTATGAATTATCGTTCGGACAAATACGGAAATCAACTTTCGATTTTAGGATACGGATGTATGCGTTTTCCCCAGACTGCGGGAAAGGTGGATATGACTGCTACGGAGAAGCAGATTTTACTTGCGGTTAAGAACGGTGTGAACTATTTTGATACGGCTTACGTGTATCCCGGCAGCGAGGCAGCACTGGGAGAGATTCTCTTTAGGAATGGGATCCGCGAGAAAGTGAAGATCGCAACGAAGCTTCCGCATTATCTGATTAAGAATCGTGCGGGGTTAGATAAGTTGTTTGCTGAGGAACTTCGTCGGCTGAAGACCGACTATGTGGACTATTATCTGATGCATATGCTCAGTGATGTACAGACGTGGGAGCGTCTGAAAGCCTTGGGGATTGAGGAGTGGCTTAAGGAAAAGCAGGAGAGCGGAGCAATCCGGCAGATTGGTTTTTCTTACCATGGAAATACGGATATGTTCTGCCGGCTCGTGGATGCGTATGACTGGGATTTCTGTCAAATCCAGTACAATTATATGGATGAACATTCTCAGGCGGGAAGACGGGGGCTTGATTATGCCCACGAGAAAGGCCTTCCGGTGATCATCATGGAACCCCTTCGCGGCGGCAGACTGGTGAATCGTCTTCCGGAAGAAGCGCGGCACGTGTTTGCGGAATATCCGGTGAAGCATACGCCTGCCCAGTGGGCCTTTCGCTGGCTCTGGAATCAGCCGGAGGTGACTTGTGTTCTGTCCGGTATGAATTCTGAGGAGATGATTCTGGACAATATTCAGACGGCATCCACGGTGGAAGTGGGAGAACTGGGGGATGAAGAGGAAGCGATGCTTAAGCAGGTGGTGCAGGCAATCAACGGCAAGATGAAGGTGGGGTGTACCGGCTGCAGTTATTGTATGCCCTGTCCGAAAAATGTGGATATTCCGGGTACTTTTGCGGCCTATAATCAGTGCTATACAGAGAGCAAATTCTGGGGCGTGGTGGAATATATCAAATGTACAGCATTGCGAAAGACATCTACAGCTGCATCTAACTGTATTGAATGCGGCAAGTGTGAGAAGCATTGTCCCCAGCATATCGAAATCCGCAAGGAACTGAAAAATGCGCAGAAAGTGATGGAAGGACCGGTGTATAAGGTAGCCAGAAAGGCGGTCAAGCTGTTCAAAGCCTTTTAATGATTTTTTCTCAGGAAAACACTTGACGAGATTGATTTTTCTATGGTAAAATAACACATCCCCAAGAAGGGATTTCATAAAATGAGATAGAGGCGCACTGCACGAAGAGTACTGCACGTTTTATGGCTGCCAAAGCTGTGCAGAAAAGGCGTGGGTGCCGAAGCGGATACCGTGGCACGTATCCGGCTGGCAGTTCGGAGAATATCCGCCCTGTTGTCGTAGAAATGCGGAGAGCTATCAACATTGACCATCATGAGATGATTTCAGGAGATAGCTGTCGTGGCGGCTGTCTCTTTCTTTTGCCATAAAAGAGAAGCTGACATGACGTTTAGAAAAGATCGGATAAAAGATCAGGAGGAAAAAGGATGAAGAACACAGTTTTTACCGGAGCAGCGACAGCGATTGTTACTCCACTTACGGAAAATGGAATTGACTATGAACAGTTTGGAAGGCTGATTGATTGGCAGATCGCAGAGGGGATCGATGCGATCGTAGCGGTGGGAACTACCGGAGAGGGTTCCACATTGAATGACGAAGAACATAAGGAAGCAATCCGCTTCTGCGTGGAGCGCGTGGCGGGCCGCGTGCCGGTGATTGCCGGAACCGGATCGAACGACACGGCATATGCCATTGAGTTGACGAAGTTTGCCTGTGAGGTGGGAGCCGATGCCATGCTTTTGGTTACCCCTTATTACAATAAGGCAACGCAGAAGGGTATGATCGCATCCTTTACGGCGATTGCGGACGCGTCCACGAAGCCCTGTATTTTGTATAATGTACCTAGTCGAACGGGCTGTAACCTCCTTCCTGCGACAGCGGCGGCGCTGGCAAAACACCCGAATATCGTGGGAATTAAGGAAGCCAGTGGAAATATTTCCCAGATTGCGGAACTGGCAGCTTTAGTTGGTGATGAGATGGATATCTACTCCGGAAATGATGATCAGATCGTTCCTATTCTTTCCTTGGG
>JAFQDI010000112.1 GCA_017416055.1 Lachnospiraceae bacterium | reverse complement strand
GGCGGAGACCCGGTATCAGCAGCAGATGGAGGAGGCTAATCAGGAACTGACTTTTAACGGTGAGCCATTGAAAGTGCGCGAGGAACTGAAGGCAGTCTATATTCAGCTTTCTGAGGAGCGGCGGCGGGAGATGCAGGAGTATTTGAAGAATTTTCCCAATCCGGTGCGGAATTCTGCCGTTTTGTACACGAACTACATCAGTCACATGGTGGAGCAGCAGCTTCTCAAGGAGGAAGGCGAACTCTATGAAAATCAGAGAGTGACTGAGGAAAATCTTCTATATAAAAACATTGGTGACTTTGCGGAGGAAGAAATCCCTCGCGCGCTGACGCTGATCCAAAATCTGACGAGGCAGCTGAATAAAAAGCTGTTGAATCGCAGAAAGAAGGCGGGAAAGACCGGAACATTGGATTTTAAGCGGACAATCCGTCTGAACTTACAGACCGGGGGAAGCTTTAGAAAACTGGCCTACCGACATCGCAGCCGAAAACGAAAGCGATTGGTACTACTGTGTGATGTATCTGCGTCCATGCTCAGGGTGTCCGAGTTTGCGCTGCGATTCATCCGGTCGATGAACGACACGGCGGAGGGTGCGAGGACATTCCTGTTTTCTGAGCAACTGCAGGAAGTGGATGTGTTTGCAATGCAGGACATGGATGCATTTGCAGATTATGTGAAAGGGAGTCCTTTATGGTGCAAAGGCACCAATATCGGTGGAATCCTGCAACGGCTGTTGGAGATTGAACCGGCGGTGGTGAATAACAATGCGATCGTGTTGATCATCAGTGATGCGCAGACGGTGAACATCCCGTTGACGGAATCCATGGTCGGGGAATTGCAGAAAAAAAGCAGTAAAATCTACTGGTTCAATCCGATTTCTGTGCGCCGATGGGAGGAAAGTAAGAGTATCCGCATGCTTCGCCCTTACTGCACGATGCTTGGCTGCAGCACGCTGGAGGAGCTTGCATTGGCCTGTGAAAAGGCACTTAGCGACACGTAAAGACAAATTTTAGAATTTAGTCACGAAATATTCAGATAAATCTTTGCGATTTGCATTGATTTTCTATGGCGGTATATGATAAGCTATGTGGAGCGATAAATTCTAGACAAATAGTGGAGAATAAAATGAACGAACAAAACAATAACCGTCAGCCGGACGGCGGGAATCGAAACCCCAAAAACAACAGCAATATTTTAATGATGGTGACTGCGGCGATCGTCACTCTTTTGATGGTGACGTTTTTGAGCAATTTCCTCTCTTCAAAAAGCGCGAACTATGTGGAGTACAGCAAGTTTGTTGAGATGCTGGAAAACGGAGAAGTGCGAACAGTACTTTTGGACGAGAGCGCATTGAAGATTACCTTTACGGTGAAACCGGATGAAACGCTGGACAAGGATAGTCTGGAGTATCGGAGTGCATTGAAGAGAGAATACCACACCAACATGAGTAGTTATGATGTCGAACTGATTGATCGTTTGGAAACGGCGGAGCTGGAAGAGTACGATGTAAAACTGACAGACACCGGCGCAACGATCATGTATTTCCTGCTCAGTTACGTATTGCCGGTGGTTTTGGTTTTGGTATTTATGTCCTTCATGATGCGCCGTGTGGGCGGCGGTGGCGGTGTCATGGGCGTTGGCAAGAGCAATGCGAAGCGCTATGATATGCAGAAGGATACCGGTGTTACCTTTAAGGATGTAGCCGGACAGGATGAGGCGAAAGAGTCTCTGGTGGAGATCGTTGATTTTCTGCACGATCCCGGAAAATATACCACCATCGGTGCGAAGCTGCCGAAGGGAGCGTTGTTAGTCGGCCCTCCCGGAACCGGTAAGACGTTGCTTGCGAAGGCGGTTGCAGGAGAGGCGAAGGTACCGTTCTTCTCCCTGGCCGGATCTGATTTTGTTGAGATGTTTGTGGGTGTGGGAGCATCCCGTGTCCGTGATCTGTTTAAGAGAGCGCAGGAGAATGCGCCCTGTATCATCTTTATCGATGAGATTGATGCGATCGGTAAGAGCCGTGATTCCCGCTTCGGCGGCAATGATGAGCGCGAGCAGACGCTGAATCAGCTGCTTTCCGAGATGGACGGTTTTGATTCCAGCAAGGGTGTGTTCATTTTGGCGGCGACCAACCGTCCCGATGTTTTGGACAAGGCATTGCTTCGTCCGGGCCGTCTGGACCGCCGTATCATCGTGGATAAGCCGGATTTGAAGGGCCGTGTAGCTGTTCTCAAAGTTCATGCAAAGAAGGTTAGTCTGGACGAGACCGTTGATCTGGAGGCGATTGCACTGGCAACCTCCGGTGCGGTGGGGTCTGATCTGGCAAATATGATCAACGAGGCAGCGATCAATGCGGTTAAACACGGACGAAAGGCAGTGAGCCAGAAGGATCTGTTTGAGGCAGTGGAGACTGTCTTAATGGGTAAGGAAAAGAAAGACCGCATCATGAGCGAACGCGAGCGCCGAATCGTATCTTACCACGAGATTGGACATGCGTTGGTCAGCGCACTGCAGAAGGATTCTGAGCCGGTACAGAAGATCACGATCGTGCCCCGAACCATGGGTGCTTTGGGCTATGTGATGAATGTTCCCGAAGAAGAGAAATATCTGAACACTGAGGCAGAGCTTCGTGCGATGTTGGTGGAATTCCTTGCGGGCCGCGCAGCGGAGGAGTTGGTGTTTGACACCGTGACCACCGGTGCGGCAAATGATATTGAACGTGCGACGGGTATTGCGAAGGCGATGGTGACCCAGTACGGTATGTCAAAACACTTCGGGCTGATGAATCTGGGCAGTGTCGAGAATCAGTATCTGGAAGGACGCATGATGATGAACTGTGCGGATAAGACTGCGGCGGATGTGGACAAGGAAGTGATGGAGATGCTGCAGGTTTCGTACGAGCAGGCAAAACGGCTTTTGAGTGAGCATCGGGAGGCGTTGGATAAACTGGCAGCGTACCTGATCGAGAAGGAAACCATCACCGGCAAAGAGTTCATGAAGATCCTTCGGGAAATCGAGCCTTCCGTCGAGGAGGCTGTGACTCCGGTTGAGGAAGAAGCGAAAGCTTAAAGAGTAGCAGTAAATAACGAATTGTTTCAAAAGCTGTCACACGAAATGTGGCAGCTTTTTCCATTTCTTAATTTTTTTGAAAAAGATTGTGCAAAGAATTGATTCGTGATATACTGGGAAAACATAGATTGACAAAATAAAAACGAACTGGGAGAGAACTATGTTACGAGAGACGCGACTGAAACAGGTGATGGAGCTTTTGCGAAAAGACGGAAGGGTGGAAAACCGCGAATTGTGTGCACTGTTTAAGGTGTCGGATATGACGATTCGAAGAGATTTGGATCTGCTGGCGGAGAAGGGTGAGATCGTGCGCACCCGCGGCGGAGCACTGCTGAAGCAGGACAATCGTAGCCGACATCCGGTGGAACGCGTGATGGATGATCAGGAGCGGAAAAAAGAGTGCATTGCCCGCAAGGCAATTGAACTGATCAAGCCCGGACAGCGTATTTTCATTGACAGCGGAACTACGACCCGGTGGGTGGGACGGTTGATGCCTTCGGACAGTCACAACGTGATTGCGACCAACAATCTGGCAGTGGCGATGGAGATTTCGGATTATCAGAATGTGACGCTTCTCGTAATCGGCGGAGAATTGCAGGGAACGAGTATGTCCTGCTTCGGCTCACTGACAGAGGAACAGATCCGTCGATATAAACTGGATATCGCGTTTATCGGTGCCGCAGCAGTGGACAGTGAGGGCTTTGCCTACACAGGGTACCCTTCAGAGGCTGGAACGAAAAACTGCATTATTTGTTCTGCGAAGAAATCGTATTTGTTGGTGGAATCGGGAAAGTTTGGTCAGGACAACTTGATGAATTTCTGCCATATTGGTTCATTTGAGGCAATCATCACCGACAGCGGCGTGGAGCCGGAGGTCGTGGAGTGGGTACAGCAGCACGGGACGAAGGTGATTATCGCAAATTGAGTTCCGGCAGAAAATTTTCCTGTTTCGGTAGAAACCTTTCCAAAAAAGAAACTTGACACATAAGGAAAGCAGTGTTATAGTATAACTAAGTTAATAAATTGCGAGAGTGCGAGAGGCGATGTTGTGAATACGGAAGTGGTTCATTTACGTTGCCTTTTTTTTGAAAAAAGACCGAAAACAAAGGCGGATGCGCGATGGATGAGTTGAAGCGGGAAGTGATTTTTGCAGTTTCTCAGATGAAGGAGTTTGAACGATTCTTGAAAAGTGATCTGAAATACTGTGTATTGATGGATATTCATCTGGCTCTTTTGGCGTCCATGGTGAAGGCGGCCCATGAACAGGAGAAGAAAGTGTTTTTTCATCTGGATCTTCTCAAGGGTATCAGCGCCGACGAGTACGGATGCGAGTATGCCTGCCAGCGGTTAAAGGCCGACGGAATCATCTCCTCAAAGGTGAAAGCGATCGAGACGGCGAAGAGAAATCACCGCACGGCGATTCTTCGATTGTTCCTGATGGATAGCAAATCATTGGAGCGAGGCCTCACACTCTGCAATTCCTGCGAGCCGGACTACGTAGAGATCCTGCCGGGAATCGCATGCGGTATATTACCTTACCTTCAGACCAGGACCAACGCCAGACTGATGTGCGGCGGCCTCATCCGAACCCCGGAGGAACTGAAGGGATGTTTTGATGCCGGTGCCTGTGCGGTGACGATCTCAAAGATGGAGACGATCCGCCGGTACAAGGAAACTTATGATTCATAAACGGGCAAACCGTTTTGATAAAACATCTAAGGAGGATTTAGAAATATGGCAGTAGTAACTGAAAACAGACCTTATGTAGAGTGGGAACTGATCAACAACTTTATGATCGATGTATTCAAAGCTTACGGTGTTCCCGCTGAGGATGCAGCAATTTGTGCAGACGTTCTGCTTGAGTCTGATCGTCGCGGTATTGAGAGCCACGGCTGCAACCGCTTCAAACCGATCTATCTGGATCGTATCAAAAATGGCACTCTGTTGCCTGTAACCAACTGCGAGATCGTTAAGGAGACCCCCACCACCGTGGTTATGGACGCTCACAACGGTATGGGTATGGTAGCTTCATATAGAATGAGGGAGAAGCTGATCGAGAAGGCTAAGGTTTATGGTATGGCAGGCGGTACCATCTACAACTCCACTCACTATGGTATTGCAGGTTACTGGTCCACCATGGCTGAGAAGGCAGGTATGATTGGTATTACCGGTACCAACGCTCGTCCTTCCATCGCTCCTACCTTTGGTGTTGAGCCGATGATGGGTACCAACCCCTTCACCTTCACCATTCCTACCGATGAGGAGTTCCCTTTCAACTTTGACTGTGCTACCTCTATCGTACAGAACGGTAAGATCGAGTTCTACGAGCGCAGCGGTATCCCTACCCCTGCAGGCCTGGTTGTGACCAAAGACGGCGACACGATGACCGATTCCGGTGAGATCCTTCGCGAGATGCGTAAGGGCAACTGTGCACTGCTTCCTGTTGGCGGTATGGGCGAGGAGACCGGCGGTTACAAGGGCTACGGCTTCGTTACTATCGTAGAGATTCTGTCCTCTGCACTGGCAGGCGGCCCTCATACCAAGGCTCTGTCCGGTAAGAAGGCTGACGGCAGCAACGATTTCTATCGTCTGGGCCACTTCTTCTTCGTGATCAACCCTGAGTTC
>JAFQDI010000111.1 GCA_017416055.1 Lachnospiraceae bacterium | reverse complement strand
CGACGAGCACGGTGCGAAGCTTGAGTGGCTTGACGAAGAAGGTCAGTATTTCGGAGAGTACATCAGCGAGGGCATCAAGTACAGTATTTGGCTGGAGGATGTAGCCAGTCTTCAGCTGAAACTGGATATGATCGAGAAGTATGAACTTGCGGGCGTGGCCTGCTGGAAGCTGGGGCTTGAAGATGAAGCGGTGTGGCCGCTGATTGCCGATTGTCTCGATTGACCTGTAGAAAAGTCTTTTAAACGGGAATCGCCCGCTGATCCGTGTTCGGTTTTGCCGATGCGGGTTCGGCGGGCAGCCTTGTTTTTGAGATAAATGATTGTGGTTAACAGAAAAACCAAGAAAAATTCACCACTTTACTTTACAGAATCGTCTTTTTTGCGTATACTGGTTATGCAGACTGCAAATGGGAGGTATACATATGACACAGAAAATTTATTGCTTGAATGAAATTTCTTCTCATGGACTGGAGCTCCTGACAGAAGAGTATGACCTGACAACGCAGATGGAGGAAGCAGATGCATTGTTGGTGCGCAGTGCGAATATGCACACGATGGAGTTTCCGGGTTCTCTGAAGGCGATCGCCAGAGCGGGAGCCGGAGTGAATAATATTCCGCTGGAGCGATGCACCAAGGAAGGTATCGTTGTGTTCAATACACCGGGAGCGAATGCGAACGGCGTGAAAGAGCTGGTGATCGCCGGTATGCTGATGGCGGCCAGAGATATTCACGGAGGTATTGACTGGGTGAGCGCAAACCGCGACGACGAGGACGTAGCTGCGCACGCTGAGAAGCAGAAAAAGAAATTTGCCGGAACCGAGATCCGCGGTAAGAAACTGGGTGTGATCGGACTCGGAGCTATTGGTGTGCTGGTAGCGAATGCAGCGGAGAGTCTGGGCATGACCGTGTACGGATATGACCCTTTCATTTCCGTCAACGGTGCGTGGATGCTGTCCCGCAAGATCAAGCACAGCGAGACCTTAGATGAGATTTTTGAAAAATGCGATTATATTACGCTGCACGTACCGCTTTTGGAAACAACGAAGGCGATGATCAACGCGGAGAGCTTGTCCAAGATGAAGGACGGCGTAGTTATTTTAAATTATGCCCGCGATCTTCTGGTGGATGAGGATGCGATGGCGGAAGCTCTTTTGAATGGAAAAGTAAAGCGGTACATGGCAGATTTTCCGAATACGAAGACCGTAAAGATGAAAAATGCGACCATTACCCCTCATCTGGGTGCGTCCACGGAGGAGTCCGAGGATAACTGCGCGAAGATGGCGGTGGAGCAGACGATGGCGTATCTGGAGAATGGAACCATCCGCAATTCTGTGAATTTCCCGAACTGTGAGCTTTCCGCATTCAGAGGAAGCTGCCGTTTGGCGATTTTCAACGAGAACAAGCCGAATATGATCGGTCAGTTTACGGCGGTTCTGGCATCAGAAGGAATCAATATTCTTGATATGAGCAATAAGAGTCGTGGCAATGCGGCGTACACGGTGATTGATCCGGAGGAGGAGATCAGCGATAAGATCGTTGAGAAACTGACGAGGATTGATGGAGTGCTGCGCGTGAGAGTTATTCGATAAGAGAAAAGTCAGATTTTGTCTGGACCCGGATAACGGATTTTCAGCAGAGATGAAGTGGAGAGACGATGAAGGAACAGTGGATGGTGTATACAAAAAAGGCGGATTTTGACGGCATTGCCAAGCAATTTGGCATCAGTCCCGTTACCGCCCGCATACTGCGCAACCGGGATGTGGAGGGCGATGAGTCCATCCGCCTGTTTCTTGAGGGTGAACTTAAGGATTGCCATGAGCCGGACCGTATGAAAGATATGGAGAAGGCGGCAGACATCCTGCTGGATAAGCTGCTTCAGGAAAAGCCGATCCGTATTATCGGTGATTACGACGTGGATGGTGTGTGTGCCACTTTTATTTTGTATCGCGGACTGAAGCGCCTTGGCGCGAAGGTGGATTACGATATTCCGCATCGCATCAAGGATGGCTACGGAATCAATCAGGATCTGATCAAAAAAGCGTGGGAGGAGGATATCGATACGATCCTCACCTGCGATAAT
Organism: Lachnospiraceae bacterium; assembly: GCA_017416055.1. Next base: position 5,711 of record JAFQDI010000111.1, on the reverse strand, counting down.
GGTATTTCGGCGAAGGAGCAGATCGCTTATGCCCGGTCGCTGGAGATGACGGTGATCGTCACTGACCATCACGACGTGCCGTATCTGGAGACGGCGGAGGGACGTTTGGAGCAGCTTCCTCCGGCTGACGCGATCATCAACCCGAAGCAGTGCGCGTGCAGATATCCCTTTAAGGGATTGTGCGGGGCGGCGGTTGCCTATAAATTGATTCAGTATTTGTTTGAGCGCACCGGCGTGGACAGAGATGAACTGTCGCCGTTTATTGAGGCGGCGGCTTTGGCCACGGTGGGTGACGTGATGGTGCTGCAGGGGGAGAACCGAATTTTGGTGCGTGAAGGCCTGAGGCGGATGGCAAACAGCCGGATCGTGGGTCTTCGTCAGTTGATCGCGGTCAGTGGTGTTGATCCGCAGGCGTTGTCGGCGTACCATCTGGGCTTTGTGATCGGTCCCTGCCTGAATGCAGGGGGTCGCTTGGACACCGCGAAAAAGGCACTGGAGCTTTTTCTCTCGGAGGATGAGGCGGTCGCCGGACGGTTGGCACTGGAACTGAAAGAGTTAAATGATATCCGCAAGGAGATGACCAGACAGGGCGTAGAGCAGGCGGAAGAGATTTTGGTGCGTGAGGGCATGATTGATCAGTCTGTGTACGTGATTTATCTTCCGGATTGTCACGAGAGTCTGGCGGGTATTATCGCCGGGCGCGTGCGTGAGAAGTACAATCATCCCGTCTTCATTCTGACCGACGGGGAGCGTATGGTGAAGGGATCAGGCCGTTCCATTGAGGGTTATCCTATGTATGAAGCGCTGGTGGAGTGCCGGGATCTGCTGGAGAATTTCGGCGGTCACCCCATGGCAGCAGGGCTGTCGCTTCGCCGTGAAAACGTGGAGATGCTTCGCAACCGGTTAAACGGCAGGGCAGAATTGACGGAGGCGGATTTTATCCCGAAGCTGTGGATTGATGTTCCGCTGCCGTTCTCCTATGTGACGGAAGCGTTGGTGGAGGAACTGAAGCGGTTGGAGCCCTTTGGCAACGGAAATCCAAAACCTGCGTTTGCGCAGAAAGACCTGCGGATTCGCCGATTGGACACCGTGGGAAAGGCCGGTCAGATCGTGAAGATGACCTTGTTAGATCAGAGCGGGAGGTCCGTAGAAGCGGTGCTCTTTAACGGCGGTGATGAGTTGAAAGCACAGCTGCAGGAGCGGTACGGCGGTCGGTTGGAACGCGCATCGTTGAATGTGATTTATTCCGCCGGGATCAATGAATTCAATGGAGTGAGAACTCTTCAGATGACGATTCAGCACTGGGAGTTGAAATAAGGAGGATTTAGAAATGAAAAGTGTAGCAGATTATGTGAGAAGTATTCCGGATTTCCCCGAGGAGGGAATCATTTTCCGTGATATCACCACGGTACTTCAGGATGCGGACGGTCTGCAGTTGGCGATTGACGGTATTCAGAAGTCTCTTGAAGGCGTGGAGTTTGATGTGGTGGTAGGCCCTGAGTCCAGAGGATTTATCTTTGGTGTGCCGATTGCGTACAATCTGCACAAGGCGTTCGTTCCTGTGCGCAAGAAAGGCAAGCTCCCCTGTGAGACGATCTCCATGGAGTACGATTTGGAGTATGGCAGCGCAGTGATTGAGATTCACAAAGATGCGATTAAGCCCGGACAGAAGGTCGTGATTGTTGATGATCTGATTGCAACCGGCGGAACCATTGAGGCGATCATTAAGCTGATTGAGCAGCTGGGCGGCGAAGTGGTGAAGATCTGCTTCGTGATGGAGCTGGCAGGACTGAAGGGAAGAGAGCGTCTGGCCGGATACGAGATCTCCAGCGTAGTGACCTACGAGGGAAAGTAGAATGATCAGTTCCACATCAAATGCACAGGCGAAACAGGTAGTCGCGCTTCAGACGAAGGCGAAGGTGCGCCGCGAGCAGAAACAGTTCGTGGTGGAAGGCCTGCGCTTGGTCAGTGAAGTGCCGGAGGATCGTCTGGAAAAATTGTATGTCACGGAGGCGTTTTTGACGGAACATTCCGAGTTTGGCGAAGGGCTGCGCCCGGAGATCGTCAGCGAATCTGTGATGAAAGCGATGAGTGACACGCAGAACCCACAGGGCGTTCTGGGTGTGGTTCGTCAGCAGGAGTATTCGATCCTTCAGATGTGTAAGGGAGAGCGGACTCCGCTCCTCCTGATTCTGGAGAATCTTCAGGACCCGGGCAATCTGGGTACGATTATGCGGACGGCAGAGGCTGCCGGAGTCAGCGGCGTGATCATGAGCCGCGACACGGTGGATATTTATAATCCAAAGGTGGTGCGCTCCACGATGGGAGCGATCTTCCGCCTTCCGTTTGCGTACGTCGATGACCTCGGTGCGGTGATGAAGCAGTGCAAGCAGCTGGGAATCACCACCTACGCGGCACATCTTCAGGGAAAGAATACCCATGACCGGGAGAATTATCAGATGCCCAGCGCGTTTCTTATCGGAAACGAGGCGAACGGACTCACCGATGAATTGAGCGAGCAGGCGGATGTTTTGGTGCGCATCCCCATGGCGGGAAAGGCAGAGTCACTGAACGCGGCTGTCGCGGCGGCGGTGCTGTCGTATGAGGCGGCGAGACAGAGAGGGTGGAGATGAGAAAAGAGACCATCAAGGCGATGGTCTCTTTTTTAATCGTTTGATAAAACGTGCATCCGCCGCCCGATGCGGGATCGGCTTCCATTCCACCTTCACGACAACTGCGATGCAAGTGGTGATCGTTCCGATGAGACTGAACATCGGGAACGTCAGACAGTACCAGAGAATCCGGTACCAAGGCAGCTTAGGGATGTGCTTTCGTTCCATAAACATGGTGTATGCGGCCATGCCCAGATTGCCGAAATAATCTCCGGCAAAGGTGAGAAGTAGACACATGAACCAGGAGGACAGTGCGAGGGGTGAAGCACCTGCGAAGCAGACCAACCCTACGCACAGAAGGAACCGGACAAAGTGACAAATGCTCTGGACCAGGGAAAAGGGAAAGTTCACCATCAACATATCGTAGGCAACAGCCGCATCATGAAAGTTCGTGGTAAAGCAACGCTTAAACAGGCCTGCCCCGAGACGCCCGAACGCCTGCAAATGACCTTTGCTCCAGCGAATACGCTGGCGAAGTGCGATTGCCAGATCTTCAGGCTGATCATCAAAAAACTCGGCCTCGTTCTGGTAGGCGATCCGATAACCCTTGCGGACCGCGTCCGCACAGAACGAACGGTCCTCAGTCAGGTCGGTGTAGTTCCATCCGTCGGGAATCAGCTCGTTAGCAAACAGAAAGCCGGTTCCCTGCACGCGGCAGGCCAGTCGGAGGATAGATTTGCCGCGGTTTTCGCACCGTGCGGTTCGCAGCCAATGAATCGCGTAGGAGGCAGCGATACAGCTGTTCTCCCAGTTTTTCGTGTTCCGGTATGAGGTGACGATTTTCTCGCCGGAATCAAATGCCCGGTTCATCTTTTCCAGATAGTCGGGACGGAGAATATTGTCCGCGTCGAAGACCAGATAGCCGTCGAAGGCAGAGATGCCGTCGTTTTCATCAATCTGCTGAACCAGATACTGGAGGGCAAAGCCTTTGGTTCGCCTCGCGGGATCGAAGCGCTCATAGCAGATCGCGCCGTGTGAGCGGGCGACTTCGGCAGTATTGTCGGTGCAGTTGTCGGCGACCACAAAAACGGTGATCAGTTCAGACGGATATGTCTGCTCCTGAATGCTTTGCAGAAGCTGGCCGATCACATTCGCCTCGTTGCGGGCCGCGATCAGGATCGCATAACGATGGTTATGTTTAGCTTCAGGAAACCGTCTGACGGTAAAGAAGCCTACGATAATGAGCAGGCTCATATAGGCGTAGGCAACGCTTAATATCGCCGGAAGGATCTCCGTGAGCTCGGATATCAACGAAATCATATGTAAGTTCCCCCTGAATACAAAGATAATTATAACAGGAATCGGAGGGGATAGCAATGGATGAAAGTTTAAAGTTTTTTTAATACGAACAATTTTTTTGCAATTCTTGCACCATCAGGGCCGGGCATGGTATAATGTTGATATTGGTAATGATCGTTGCTGCCGAGTTGGAAAACCGCAACGAGAGCAAAGCGTTTGAGGAGGATTCCTATGCCCCACAAGAAAATTACGGCCGGAGATGTGGCCGAGCGCGCCGGAGTTTCACGAGCTGCTGTTTCGATGATCCTGAATCAATATCCGGATATTCATTTTTCGGAGGAGACCCGTGCACGGGTTCTCTCAGCCTGCCGTGAATTGGGTTACAAAGTGCCGGAGAAGAAGCTGTTGGTGCCCGCTGGCAGACGGGTACTTTTGGCAGTCTGTCCCTCCTGTGAAAATTATGCCTATAGCAGGATGCTTGGTGAGGTACAGCTACAGGCGAAAAAGCAGGATTATTATATGTTATCCATCCACACCTTTCGCGATATGAGCACGGAGGCGGCCATTCCCGAACTCTGCGCATCCATGTCAGTTGCGGGGGTGATTTTCCTGTACAATCCACGCAACAGAGAAATGGTGAAGACGTTGGTGAAGCAACTTCCGGTGGTTCAGGTTTATGACAAGGGTGCAGATCCGGGTCAGAATGTGGTGGAGACGGACAATGTTTTGGTGGGGGAACTGATGGCGGCACACTTGCTGAAGTTGGGGCATCGCCATATCGCGACAACGTTTCCCTCGCTGGGAGCCAGTCATATCGGGCGAAAGAGGAGGATTGAGGGCGTGAAGAATGCATACCGAAAGGCCGGAATGGATCCGGATCGATACGTGCATGTGTGCTGCGCAGATCAGGAGGACGATATGATTGCCGGGCGCGGAGATAACAGTTATGACAGCGGTTACCGGATCGCCGGGCGGCTAGTGGACGAGAAAGCTCCGGTGACGGCATTTCTGGCCAACAATGACATGGCGGCTTACGGAATCATGGACGCAATCTACGAGCGCGGAAAACGCATTCCGGAGGATTATTCGGTGATCGGCTGCGACAATATTGCAGTCTCCGGATTTCAACGTGTCAGCCTGACAACGGTGGAACCTTACTCAGTTCCGCGTGTCAGGGAAGCAGTCAATATCGTTGTCCGCAAGATCGAACACCGCGCGGACGAGGAGACGATGGAGGCGACGCCGGAGGGAGTGATCCGCGTGACGTATGCACCGCGTTTGATTGAGCGGGGAAGCACAGGACCGGTTGCAAACCATTAAACATGGATTTTTCTGCAAATAGTTTACTAAATTTTTTACTAAACATTTTTAGGTATTGACATCAATTTCAGATATGGTATGTTAGAAATATGTCAAAGTAAAGTGTCACGGAGAGGAGGCGTTGTCGCGATGAAGTATATGATCGGCATGGATGGCGGTGGAACGAAGACGGAGTCGGTTTTGTTCGACGAGGCCGGCCACATCCTTGCCCGCGACATCTGCGGAGGAGCGAATGCGCTGGATCTGCCCGGCGGGATAGAAGATGTACAGAAGTTGATTTTTGATGCGGTGACGAGACTGCTGACGAAGCTTCCGGAAGGCGCTGAGCTATCGGCGATCTATGTCGGACTGGCCGGAAGCGTGGACTGGTTCCCGGGGGTACTTGACCGTGAGCTGACACCGAAGCTCCCGGCACCGAAGGTTCGCTTCGAGGGCGACGGAGGAAACCTGATCGCGGCGGTGAATGGACACCGGGACGGG
>JAFQDI010000110.1 GCA_017416055.1 Lachnospiraceae bacterium | reverse complement strand
TGTGCCGGTGTTGGTCAGACACCGATGTAAGGGGTCAATTTAGGGTAACTGTCGAAAATCCCTTATTTTCGGGCTTTTTTGTGTTGTCCCTATTATCAATCACTCCCATTCCCTGCACGATTCCTCCGGTCAGCTCCAAAAGTTCCTCGTCCACGATCTTTAAGGTCATACCTTTGTTCTTCTGAACAGGCGCCTGATCCACTCTTTGAATCTCGACATCATACTCTCTCACCTCCCCCGACACGTTGCTGAGGATCACAGCATGTCCTTTTTTCACATCCTGCCGGAATCCGATGGGAATTGGCTCTGCGCCAATCTCCCGCAGGAATTTTTCGTTTACATGACCGAAAATCCCTTCGTCTGTATTTGCCGATATATCACCCAACTCGCTCCCTTTTCCATAGTATATGACACCAGCCATGACCCCGGGCGTTCCGGCTTCACCTTTTTCAATCCCGACAATCTTTGTTTCATAGAGCTCACCCTCTCGAATGTGTACCAATTGTCCGGTATCACTGTCGCTGATTCCATGGCCAAGGGCTCCAAAGGATCCATTCATGTCTACATAGGTCATCGTACCGATTCCCTGGGTATCATCCCGCACCCAGGCACCAAGTTTGTAGCTTCCGTCCGACGATAAAACCGGCTCCAAATCGATCTTCATCAGTTCCCCGTCACGCCGCACTTCCAAATGTACGGCATCTCCATTGCATGCATTGACCGCCTCAATCAGAGCATCTTTGTCTTCCATGGGTTCGCCGTTGACTTTCTCAATATAATCACCGGATCGCAGAATTCCAAACGCCGGTTCCACCACATTTCCGGCTTCACTGGTAATCTCACCGGTCCCAATGACCATCACACCATCCGCCTGGAGATAGATTCCCACCGGTGTCCCGCAGGGAATCGCATAGGAATCTTCAACCACATCCACCTGGATTTCTTTCATGCGAATGAGTCCAAAGAGCTTCATGCCGATTTGATAATGTCCCTGGGTTGTTCCGCACATAGACAATGGTTTGGTCGTCTGAATCCGTACCTGTCCCTCAGGAATATTGGATCCATTGCCCAGAACCACTTCCTCACTTTCACTCTCGAAGGTCACTCCGGGAGGAAGCTCGAATTCAAACACTTCTTCTTCGCTGACCACCAGATTTAGATGGTCCGGTACAGACAGCCATATATAAGTCAGGCTAAATGCAATGGTAAAGATCAGGGTGATCCAAAACAGCCAGACGAAAATGCGACGCAGTCTATTCTTCCTTATCACGGCAAAACCTCCTCGTTTCTTGATTCTGCCCCGATCATCCCTGAAATACACAAAGGAGAGGGCAGTTATCTGCTCCTCTCCTAGTATGTGTCTGTATCAAATTTTCACCCTGTCAGTTTTTAGATGGCTTTTCTCTCCATAGCCAGTCGCTTCATTTCCCTTGCATTTTCTCGAACTGCCTCAGTAATCTCTGCGCCGCCGAGAAGTCTCGCCAGTTCTTCAAACTGCTCGTCTTCCTTTAATTTATGGATTTTTGTTACGGTGCGTCCGTTCTCCACCATCTTTTTAATCTCAAAATGCGTATCTGCCATCGCTGCGATCTGCGGCAAATGCGTAATACATAAAACCTGATGTTTCTTCGCAATATAAGACAGACGCTCAGAAACCATCTGCGCAGTACGTCCACTGATACCGGTGTCAATCTCATCAAAGATCAGTGTCGGAATGTCATCCGTATCGGCTAAAACCGTCTTGATCGCCAGCATAATTCTGGAAAGCTCACCGCCGGATGCAACCTCACCGAGCGGTCTAGGTGCACTACTGCCAGGATTCGTGGAAATCAGGAACTCCGCTTCGTCAAAGCCGATCACCGTAAAATGATCCACACGACGAATTTCAATTTTAAATTCTACATGAAGGAAATTCAGATCGAGAAGCTCCTCACGGATTCGTTCTTCTAATACAACTGCGGCCTTCTTTCGGGCATCTGACAACGCTTCGCAGAGACGATTCAGCTCTTTTTCCTGCGCTGCAAACGCCACAGCCGCCTCGGCTGCCAGCTCATCATAATGTTCCAGTTCCAAAAGACGCGCCTTTTTCTCCTCCAGACGTTTTAATACTTCTTCCTCTGTATTTCCGTATTTTGCCATCAGGCTGCGAATCTGCTCCAGTCGCTGTTCCGTCTCTCTAAAGTCTTCCTCATCAAACTCCATTTCATGCATATAGTCGGAAATCGCACGATTCAGATCATTCAAAATATTTTCTGCATCGGCCAGTCCGGCTGCAATATCCTCCAATGCATCGTCGTAACGCACGACACTTTCCACTTCCCGCAGCGCCCGACCAATCTCATCGGTATCCAACGCCCGGTATGCAGACTGCATGCACTCTGCAATCTTCTGTCCATGGACAAACTTCCGGTATCTGGCCGAAAGCTCCTCTTCCTCACCCGGCCGAAGTCCTGCATTCTCGATTTCCTCAATCTCAAAACGTGTAAAATCCGCTTCTCTCCGTCTTCCCTCTTCATCAAGAGAAAATCCGGCCAGTGCATCTTTCAGAGACTGGTACTTTTTATACCCGTCTGCCACTTTCATTTTCAATTGTTCCGTTTCATTCCGCGAATATTCGTCCAGAATTTCCAAATGTTTCTGCTTATGCAGAAGGGACTGATGCTCATGCTGACCGTGCATGTCAAGAAGCAGACCTGTCACAGCGCGAAGTCTGGAAGCTGTCACCGTCTCATCGTTGATTCGACTGGTGCTTCGCGTCTGCGTAATCTTTTTAGAAATGATAAGAAGTCCCTCTTCGTCCGGGACAATATCGAGGGCGGCAAGAGCCTCCCTCTTTTCTTCCTCGTCAACGGAGAAGACCAGTTCCACATAGGCACTTTCTTCTCCCTGACGAATCATATCTTTTGATGCTTTTCCACCCAATGCCAATCCAACCGATCCTATGATGATTGATTTTCCGGCACCGGTCTCACCGGTCAGTATGTTCAGGCCCTCAGCAAATTCCACATCGGCTTTCTCGATCAAAGCCAGGTTTTTTACATGTAAGCCAAGCAGCATATACCCACCTCTATTCTTTCATTTCCGTCTCTATTCGGAAATGATCTTTCTCAATTTATCCATTAAAAGGATTGTATCGTCCACACTGCGGACTGCACACATGATCGTATTGTCTCCGGCAATACAGCCCACGATCTCCGTGAAACCGATCACATCAATCGCCTCTGCAACAGCCATCGCCATACCGGATACCGTTTTGATCACAAGAATATTCTGAGCCATATCCATAGAAACGTAACAGTCTCTTAAAATACGGAGATACTTTTCGCTGAAATCTCGCTGCGGCTGCATCACCGCATAACACTGACGACCATTATCTTTCTGAACTTTGGTCAATTTCAGAGCACGGATATCTCTGGATACCGTTGCCTGTGTTACCTGGTAGCCTTCGTTCCTCAAATAGGAGGCCAATTCTTCCTGGGTCTCAATCTGATATTTTCCGATCAGTTCCACGATCTTACTGTGTCTGTCTACCTTCATGTTTGTTACCCCTTTCATAATCCCACACACAATATCCGTGCAGCGTCCCCTTGCGCTGCTCAGTTTTCTATGCTTCGTACATTTTATGTTTTAAAATATCAAGGAAAGACCTGTGATCCAATTTTACCATTCGGGTCACCATGTCCGATTTCTTCACTTCAATATAGTCCCCGCTGACCATCTGCACGCGGGTGTCTCCATCGTAAGATGCGATCTGGCTGCCGGTACTGGTCATGGAAATTTCAATCCGCACCTGATTCTCCGGTCCCAAAACGATGGTTCTTGACGTCATCGTATGCGGACATACCGGTGTCAGGATCAGGAGTTCACCGTCCGGCTGGGCGATCGGACCGCCTGCCGACAGATTGTACGCCGTTGATCCGGTCGGTGTTGCCACGATCATACCATCCGCACTGTACTCATTTAAGAACTGACCATCCACATAGATTTTAAATTTCAGAATGCGCAGATCCCCTTCTCGGGTCAGAACGATATCATTTAACGCAATATCCTCCGCGATCATTTGGCCGTCATGAAACACCTTTCCGGATAACATCATCCGCTCCTGAATCTCATAATGGTCAGACAAAAGTGCGTCCAACAGTTCTCTCACATCACCCTCACGTCCCATCTGGGTCAGATAACCGAGACCGCCTAGGTTGATACCGATGATCGGGATTCCGCTGCCGGCCAGATCTCTGGCTGCACGGATCAAAGTGCCGTCACCGCCAAGAGTGATCACACACTCCGTCTCCTTCGGCACATCGTAGATGGATGTGAATCTGGTTCCCTTTTCAAATTCTCCGTGAGATGCCACACAGGTGGCTCCGCAGGAGAGCAAGTATTCCTCGATGACATGCTCCATTGTCATGGCATCGCTTTTTTCTTCATTCACAATGATATAAAAATGTTTCATATCCTGCTCCAAACATCATTAATCCAGCGTATCGTGCGCCTGCTCTACCACTGTCTTTGCATCGATACACTCATTGGTAAAGGTCGTACCGTCTGTGCAGTTTCTCAGATGCAGAAGGTACTCAATATTTCCCTCCGGCCCCTTGATCGGGGAGAATTCCAGATGCAGCGCCTCAAATCCGATACTTCCCGCGAAGGAAGCCACCATCTCAATAACCTCCAGGTGTACGGATTTTTCGCGAACCACACCTTTCTTTCCGACTTTCTCTCTTCCCGCTTCGAACTGCGGCTTGATGAGACATACCACTTCTCCGTTCGGCTCCATCAACGCCTTTACCGGTCCGAGAACCTTCGTCAGAGAGATAAAGGAGACATCGATGGACACAAATTGAATCTGATCAGCGATATCCTCCGGTGTCACGTAACGGATATTGGTCTTTTCCATACAAACCACGCGCTCATCGTTGCGCAGTTTCCATGCCAGCTGGCCATGTCCCACGTCTACAGAATACACCTTTACGGCACCATTCTGCAGCATACAGTCCGTGAAACCGCCTGTGGATGCGCCAACGTCCATACAGACTTTTCCATCCAGAGTTGCACCAAAATGGGTCATCGCCTTCTCCAGCTTCAGGCCGCCGCGGCTTACATATTTTAATGTGCTGCCGCGCACCTCTACCTGCGCAGTTTCCTCAAATGTAGAACCGGCTTTGTCCTCTTTCTGTCCATCTACGTATACGATACCGGACATGATGATCGCTTTCGCTTTCTCTCTGGACTCTGCCAGGTTTCTCTTTACCAACAGCACGTCTAAACGTTCTTTCATGAATTCTGCTGCTCCTTATCCAAATACTCCGAAAAGATCCTGCGGATGACCGAATCACTGTCGATTCCCAGCATCTCGCGGAGCGCTGTAACATTTCCGTGTTCCACATAAGCATCCGGCAGCGCGATCTGGATCACGCGGATTCCCGGATATTTGTCATGAATATATTTCGTGATGCACATTCCCATGCCGCCGCGGAGAACATTCTCCTCCATTGTCACGATCAGTTTGTGCTTTTCACAGAGACGATCGATCATCTCCGTATCAAACGGTTTCACAAATCTTGCGTTGACTAACGTACAGGAATATCCTTTTGCTTTTAACTTCTCGCGCACATGTTCACCTGTGCTGACCATACTGCCCAGAGCGAACAAGGCGATATCCTTTTCTTCAAAAAGCATCTCGGCTTTTCCGTATTCCACCGGAGCCGCAAACTCTTCCAATCCACGGTACGCCTGTCCGCGCGGATAGCGGATCGCCAGCGGTTTATCGAAGTTCACACCGAATTCCAGCATGCTTTCCAGCTCCCAAAGATTCTTTGGAGCCATAATGTTCATTCCCGGCACCAGACTCAGGAACGAAACATCAAAAATACCCTGATGGGTCTCACCGTCACTGCCTACCAGACCGGCGCGGTCAATGGCAAACAGAACCGGCAGATCCTGGATACAGACATCATGAAGCACCTGATCGTAACCTCTCTGAAGGAAAGAGGAATACACCGCCACCACCGGTTTCAATCCGGCAGACGCCATTCCTGCCGCAGAGGTCACTTCATGTCCCTCCGCAATTCCCACATCAAAGAACCGCTTCGGATACTGTTTCGAAAACTTCGTGAGTCCCGTTCCATCCGGCATGGCCGCTGTCAAAGCCACCAGTTTCGGATTCTTTCCGGCCAGCTCACACATCTTCTCCGAAAATACATCGGTATAACTCGGATATTTCTTTTCTTTTATAGATTTTCCGGTCGCCACATCAAAGGCATCGACACCGTGGAATCTGGCCGGATTTTCCTCCGCCGGACCATAGCCTTTGCCCTTCTTGGTGATCACATGAACCACAACCGCATGGCGCACCCTTTTTGCCTCCTTCAGCACACGGACCATCGCTTTTACGTCATGGCCGTCCACCGGACCTAAATAGGTGATTCCCATATCCTCAAACAGCATTCCCGGTACAACAAATTGTTTGATACTGTTTTTCAGCATATATACACTGTTTTTCAGACCGGCACCCACCAACGGGATCGCATCCAGTGCCTTCTCCACACCCTTTTTCAGGTTCGCATAGCTCTCTTTCGTGCGGATGCTGCTTAAATAGGAGGACATTCCTCCCACATTTTCAGAAATGGACATTTCATTATCATTCAGAATGATAATAAAGTTCTTTTCCATCTGCGCCGCATTGTTGAGAGCCTCATAAGCCATACCGCCGGTCAGCGCACCGTCACCGATGACGGAAATGACCGAATAATTGTCGCCCAGAATATCTCTCGCCTGGGCGATGCCCAGTCCTGCTGAGATGGAGGTGGAACTGTGTCCTGTATCAAATGCATCATAAGGGCTTTCCTTTCGTTTCGGGAAGCCGCTCATACCGCCGAATTGTCTTAAATCATTAAATCCGTCCCTGCGTCCGCTTAAGATTTTATGGGTATAGGACTGGTGTCCCACGTCCCAGACAATCTTATCCTTCGGCAGATCAAACGCCAGATGCAGAGCCATTGTCAGCTCCACAACGCCCAGGTTGGAGGCCAGATGGCCACCGGTTTTACTGATCTTCTCCAACAAAAAGTTACGGATCTCCTGAGCCAGCACCGGATATTCTTCTTCTTTTAATTTCTTAATGTCCGAAGACTGTTCTATTTTCTCAAGTAGCATGGCATCCAGCTCCTTTGTATTGCCGCTAATTCTCCCGATTTACCAGCATTTCGATCAGCTGGCTTAAGAATTCTTTTTCGCCCGGAAGTCCGGCAAGTTCTTCTCTGGCACGGTCGGAGATTGCCTTTACATCTGCTTTTGCCTTCTC
>JAFQDI010000109.1 GCA_017416055.1 Lachnospiraceae bacterium | reverse complement strand
TCGTCCACCATCTTCTTGATGGTATCGATATCCAACTCTGCTGCAGTGTGAGGATCCAGCATAGCAGCGTGATAAATGTGCTCTTTCTTTCTGGTGTGAGCAGCCTCAATGGTCAACAGCTGAACATTGATGTTGGTCATGTTAAGTGCAGCCAACTGTACAGGGAGCTCACCTACATGGCAGGGATGGATACCCTGACCATTTACAAGACAAGGAATTTCAACACAAGCATTCTCAGGAAGGTTGGTGATGAGATGACCCTTGTTCAGTACGTTTCCACCGATCTCATAAGGAGTGTTGGTCACAATGGACTCGATGATACGGGAAGCGTACTCCTCAGAACGTTCTCTGGGGGTGGCTGCCTCCTCAAGCATCAGCTTGGACTGCTCAGCCCACTGCTCAATGTGCTTAATGCAACGCTTGGGATAGGTGTCCAGGTTGATTTTAAAACGGTCGAGCAGCTCAGGGTAGTTGCTCTTAATGTAGTAAGGAACATACTCGGAAGAGTGAACGCTGGATTCCGTGCAATAGTAACCGAACTGAAGAATATGGTTGAAACGAACACGGTCGGGACACTCAGGGTCGTTTGCCATCATATCGGCAACACGACGGCGAATCTCAGGGTAGAGATCGTTTCCATCCTTGTCACGGATCTCAAGCAGCCAGCCCATATGGTTGATGCCGGCGATCAGCTCTCTGCGTCCCTCAAGCTTGTCCTCCATACCCAGCCAGTTCAGAAGCTTTGAAGAACACTTCTGTACGCTGTGGCAGAGACCAACGGTCTTGATGGGGGTGTAGCGCTGCATATATCCGGTCAGCATTGCCATCGGATTGGTGTAGTTTAAGAACCATGCATCGGGACAAACCTCAGCCATATCCTTCGCGAAATCCTCCAGAACCGGAATAGTACGCAGAGCACGCATGATTCCGCCGATACCTAAGGTGTCACCGATGGTCTGACGAAGACCGTATTTTTTCGGAACCTCAAAGTCGGTGATGGTACAGGGATCATAACCGCCCACCTGGATGGCATTGATGACAAAGTCAGCGCCTCTGAGGGCTTCTTTGCGGTTCTCTACACCGAGATAGGTTTTGATAGTTGCGGAGCCACCATGAGTCTTGTTCGTTGCGAGAATAATCTCTTCAACTTCGGCAAGACGATGGGGATCAATGTCGTACAGTGCGATCTCGCTATCCTTCAGTGCTTCACTGCACAGACAGTCACTTAAAACTCTGCGGGAGAATACGGCACTGCCGGCTCCCATAAATGTAATTTTAGGCAAAATACGGTCTCCTTTCTTTTCTTGTGAATCGTTTTCTGTAGTTTATCATTAAAATGGAACATATGTCCAGTATAAATGAAAAGGAAAAAAGAGAATATCGCAAAATGTGAGTTAATTTTATCTGCTTGCGTTATCTGTTACAGTGAAATAAATTCCGTACTGTACTTTATCGCAAAAAGATGATATACTACAAAATAGAGATGGATTAATCGGGAGTACTCCAGAGGAGGAAGAAAATGTTTACACGGGTGATGATTACCAATCTGCATTTTAAAGATATTAATCCTCGTATCTGTGGAATGCAGGATTGCAAACCGGGACATCGGGTGGGGCCGGGGGAGAGAGCCTTCTGGCTGATTCATTATGTGATATCCGGACAGGGTACATTTTGGATTAACGATGAAAAATATGAAGTCCATCCATCACAGGTCTTTGTGATTCCGCCGGGGGAATTGGTTGAGTATGAGGCGGATAAGGAGAATCCGTGGAGTTATATTTGGATTGGTTTTGAGAGCAGTCTTGAGATGAAGGAGATTCTCACACAGCCTGTATTTTCGTTGCCGCAGGGGAGATCGTTGTTTGAGGCGATGGTCGGTGCCAGGGAATTGAAAAGTGGAAGAGAGATATTCCTGTGCAGCAAGATTTATGAACTGATGTATATGCTTCTTCCCTCCGAGGAGAAAGAAGGTCGCCGTCAGGTGTACGTCCGTCAGGCAAAGAACTATATTAAGTCAGAATATAAGACCGGTATCACAGTGGGGGATGTGGCGGCCAGCCTTGGTTTGGATAGAAGCTATTTCAGTGGTCTTTTCAGAGAAGAAGTCGGCAAGACACCGAAGGAGTATCTTCGCGAAGTCCGGATGCAGCAGGCGGCAGCTCATTTGCTGAAACGGGATTATACGATCACAGAGATTGCGATGGCGGTGGGATATCCGGATGTGTTTGCTTTTTCCAGAGTGTTCAGAAATTATTATGGGATGTCCCCGAGAGAGTATCGGGAGAAGCATAAACGTTAAAGAAGTTGGAGAGAACGATGGGAGCGATTGCAAATGACTGGCTCGGGCCGCTGTCGCCTGAGTTTAAAAAACCTTATTATGCAAAATTGTACCGGACGATTCGGGAAGAGTATACCACCAGACAGATATTTCCGGAGTCGGATGATATTTTTAATGCGTTTTCGCTGACTCCACTGTCCGAGGTGAAGGTGGTGATCCTTGGACAGGATCCCTATCACAATGTGGGGCAGGCGCATGGATTGTGTTTTTCGGTAAAGCCGGAGGTCGAGATTCCTCCGTCGCTGGTAAATATTTATAAGGAATTGAGTACGGACCTGGGGTGTTATGAGCCGGATAACGGCTATCT
>JAFQDI010000108.1 GCA_017416055.1 Lachnospiraceae bacterium | reverse complement strand
TGCAAATGGCAGCAATAACCGCCTAAAAACAGCTGTAACCGGAAGGCATTATGCCTTCCGGTTACATACCGCACCATTTACTCCGTTAAGAACAACGGGCAAATCGGAGCCCTTTTTTCGTTGGTGATCTTTAGTTAATCGGGCGAAATGAGTACGGTTTGTGCGCTATCTCAACATGGAACACCTCGGTCAGAATACCGCTGTTTATCACTTCGTCCGGGGGCGCGAACTGCGCAATCCGACCGGCATCCATGACTGAGATCCGGTCACTATAATGGAGTGCCTGCTCAAGATCATGGAGTACCATCACGATGGTCTTTCCGGATTGCTTCAAACGGTGCAGAAGTTCCAGAAAGTATAATTGATACTCAATATCCATATAGGTATTCGGCTCATCCAGCAAAAGAATCGGAGCATCCTGTGCGAGCAGCATCGCCAGATACACGCGCTGGCATTCGCCGCCGGAGAGGGAGGTCAAGTTCGTTTGGCGCAGTTCATCCAGTTGCATGAGATTAATCGCTCGGTCAACCACGTCCCAATCATCCTTTCGAAGCGTCTGGGGGTATCCCAAGTGAGGGAAGCGACCATGAGTAATCAGACGCTCTACCGTGATGTTTGGAACATTTCGGGTCTGTGAAAGGTAAGAAATCGTTCGCGCGCGCTCAGTGGGAGTGTATCGCGTCAGATCTTTTCCGTTCAACAAAAGTTCTCCGGAAGTCGGTGAGATCAGTCCGGCGCAGGTTTTTAGCAAAGTACTTTTTCCACATCCATTTTTACCGACAATGGTGTAAATCTGTCCGGGGTCAACGGATAGGTTGATATCGGACAGCACGTTCCGGTTATCGTATCCGGCGTAGAGATGGTTAAGTGTCAACATGAGCTATCTGACCTTTCGTTTGATAAGCATGTGAATAAAAATCGGTGCCCCGATAATAGAGAGCACGATGCCGACCGACAGTTCAAAGGGAGCGAATGCTGTCCTGGCAACCGTGTCGCAGACCAGCATGAGAAGACTGCCCCACAGGACTGACAGAGGAAACAGTTTTTTGATCTCGTCACCGACCACCAATCTGGCACCGTGGGGAACAATCAACCCTAAAAAGCCGATCAGTCCGGCGAAACTCACTGCCGCGCCGGCCATGCCTGCGGCGCAGACCAAAAACATGAGGCGATATTTCTTCACCGAAACGCCGAGGGTGAACGCGGTATCGTCGCCAAGAGAGAGAAGCTCCAGCGTGTTTGATTTAGCCTGAACGATACCGATGGCGAGAAGGATAATCAACGCAGCTGGATACAGAACAGATGTCTGAATTGAGGATAAACCGCCAACGCGAAAGGCGGCGTAACTCGTATTGATATCCGGGAAGAAGGTGCAAAGTGCCTCGGATGCAGCGTTGAATAAGCTGTTTAAAATCACACCGGACAGAATGATCGTCATTTTGGATGTGCCCGCCCGCTTGGAGAGCAGATAGACGAAGGTTACAGCGATCAGCGCACCCACAAAGGCTGCCAGCGGCTGAAGACCGGGCAGTAGCGGAAAGAGGATCCCGGCAATCAGTGCCAGAAATCCGGCTCCGGAGTTCACACCGATGATATTAGGTCCGGCCAGTGAATTGCCCAAAAGTGTCTGAATGATCACACCCGCTCCGGCGAGACCCGCCCCGGCGAAGATCGCTGCGATCACCCGCGGAATGCGGACGTAGCGGAGAATCGGCGGAAACGTCAAAAGCTCGGAGAGTGAGAGGTTCACCGCACCCAGGCAGAGAGAAAGGACGATCATCAAGACGAGCAATATCCCGCCGGTCACAAAAACCGAGGTGGTGGAAACAGATCTAATTTTGTGTAAGCAAGTCTGCCAGTTTTTCATAGCTTTCTCCCCAGCGTGCATTTGGTTTGTAATGGAACAACTCTTTTTCCAAAAAGTGGAATCGGTCAGTCTGTACAGCGGTCAAGGTATTCCAAATCGGATTGGAACTTAAGGCATGTGCAAAGTGGGCCATCGCCTCATCCTGATCGCCCATGCAGACCACGAAAATATAGTCGGGATCAGCTGCGACAATGGCTTCCAGGCTGAGCTCGGTCAGTAGCCCACTGTCACTGTCCGCGATATTATGACAACCGAGCTCTTTTAACATGCTTCCGACCATCGTTTTGCTGTCCAACGACTTCACATTGGAAGAGGAGGTGCGCAAGAGCAGGATTTCCGGGTTGTTTGCGGCTTTCCCTTTCTCAATCGCGGCATTGATCTGAGCAGTCAGAGCGGTGCCGTTTTTTTCGTAGAGGTCGGTTCTTCCGGTCAGGTCGGTGAAAATCTTCAATAAATCCAGATAATCCGCGAAATCCTCCACATCAAAGTAAGCGTAGCAAATACCGGCCTTGTCTAACGTTTCAGCGATGGAAAGGTGAGTTTTGTAGGAGGACATGAGCATCACAAAATCTGGGTCGGAGGACAGAAGAACCTCCAAATTCGGCTCCTTCAGGGATCCGAGATCGATTACATCCTCCGGAAAATCCAGATTTCGTTCAGTCACCGCGTCACGTGTCACCGCGCAGACTGAACCGCCGGCGAGCAGCCAGCACTCCGCGAGACTTCCGGACGCTATCGCGACACGGTCGGTCGACCGAACCGTTACCGCGCGGTCAAGTGCGTCGGTAAAGGTATATGAATCTGAAGTGTCCGAAGTATCCGGCGCCGGATGACAACCGGAAGCAATCAGGCAAATGACAAGCAGAATAACAAAAAATTTATGATTCATGGGTGATCCCTTCTGTGAATAATTGGCTTTTCGTAACTGTATTATAAAGCAAATCCGGTGAGCCTGCAACCTTAGAAGTATCAGTTTCCTTGTATTTTACAGTCTTACTTGCGCGTTGGCAGAAAGTTTGCTACAATAATCATAACGAACGGAAGGGAGATTTGCGATGGCAAAGCTTTATTTTAAATACGGTGCGATGGGCTCCAGCAAGACGGCGCAGGCTCTGATCACCAAGTACAATTACGAAGAAAACGATATGTATGTCTGGCTGATCAAGCCCAGTGCGGATACCAGAGATGGAGAAGATATTTTGCGTAGCCGCATTGGTCTGGAGGCGAAAGTTGAGGTTATGACGCCGGACATGGATGTGTACCGGAGTTTTGTGGCGCGTTGGGAAGGACGGAAGTGCCACGCAGTCATCGTGGACGAGTGTCAGTTCATGACGGAGAAGCAGATCGACGAGCTTCGTGCCATCGTGGACGATTATGATATTCCGGTGATGTGTTTCGGACTGCGGACGGATTTCCAGACAAAGCTGTTTCCGGGCAGCAGAAGATTGATGGAGCTGGCGGACGCGATCCAGGAAATCAAGACGATCTGTGACTGCGGAGCCAAAGCGACGGTGAATGCACGTATTGACGGTGAGGGTCATATTGTGACCGAGGGAGCGCAGGTTGTCCTGGGAGGCAATGACAGCTATATCGCGATGTGCCACCGCTGTTATGTGAGAGGCATCCGGGAGAAGAAAAAGATTCGTCTGCATGGACAGAGAGACGAATAAACAGTTGAGAAGGATTGGAGCGTGAATACACATGAGAAAAAATTTTGGTGCGAAAGCCATGTTATACCCTATGCCGGTGCTGATCATCGGCAGTTACGACGAGGACGGTACCCCCAATGCGATGAATGCAGCGTGGGGAGGAATCTCTGAAGAGGCAGAGATATCCATCTGTATCTCCGAGGATCACAAAACCACGGAGAATATCTTGAAGACAGGTGCGTTCACCGTGAGCGTGGCCGACGCGGACAATGTGGTGGCAGCCGATTACGTGGGAATCGTGACCGGAAGCAAAGTGCACGACAAGATCGCGAGAGCAGGCTGGACAGCAGTGAAGAGCGAATTGGTCAATGCACCGCTTTTTGAGGAACTCCCCTTTGCACTTGAGTGCAAATTGAAATCCTACGATGCAGACAGCTGCCGTCTGGTGGGTGAGATCGTCAATGTATGTGCGGACGAGCGCATTCTGACCGGTGACAAGGTGGACTTGAAAAAGTTTAAGCCCATCACCTACGATCCTGCAAACCACGAGTACGTGGCGCTGGGCGAGAAAGTGGGAGAGGCGTTCTCGGACGGAAGGAAACTGAGAAACAAGTAATCACTATCCATTCCCTTAAAGATGGGGCGGTGGAACAAATTTGGAGGTTTTCATGTTAGTCTTAGTATATCGCAGATGCAGCACATGCCTAAAGGCACTTTCCTGGTTGGAGGAGCGAGGCGTGAAGTTTGAGGAGAGACCCATCGTGGAGGAAAATCCCACCTACGAGGAGCTGAAGGCTTGGTATACGGCGAGTGGCTTGCCGTTAAAGAAGTTTTTCAACACCAGTGGGCTTCTGTATAAGGAGCTTGGGCTGAAGGATAAACTGCCTAAGATGAGTGAGGATGAGCAGTTGAGACTCTTGGCGACCAATGGAATGCTGGTGAAACGTCCGCTGGTGATCGGCGATGGATTCGTTTTGACCGGATTTCGGGAGAAAGAGTGGGAGGAAGCGATTTGATATGGAAAAGAAACAGTGGTCGTAATAGGTACGCAGGTTTCAAAGTCTGCGTAAATATAACGCGGGCCGAAATGGCCCGCAGATTATTTACCTGAAAGGTTAATAATATGTTGACAAAAAACATAAAATTATATATAATAAATTTACCTTAGAGGTAAAAAGGAGGTAGTATGTGCTAATTGAGTATAAAAACAAGAGTATTGAAAAGGTGTGTACAAATGCTTACGAAGCAACAAAAAAACATGGAAGCCAGATGGCAGAAAAAATTCATCAGAGGATTAGTGAAATTGAAGCGGCAGACTCAGTAGAGATGATGATTCAGTTTCGAATTGGACGATGTCATTTATTGAACGGCAATCGAAAACAGCAATATGCAGTTGATCTTGTTCATCCCTACCGACTTGTTTTTGAAAAAAAGGGAGATGAAATACAAGTAGCAAAAATAATGGAGATTGTGGATTACCATTGAATAAATTGGATTGAGAAAAAGATGTTTCGATTACTTTATGTTTGAAAATTATTTGAGTTAATAATATATGTATATGGAAGGATATTTTGGAGGTAATACCATGGTTAAGAGTCATAGTATAATTGCTACGCCACCTGGAGCGACTATTAAGGAGCAATTAATGGACCGAGGAATGAGTCAGAAAGAATTTGCTGAAAGAATGGATTTGTCAGAAAAACATATTAGTAGACTGATTAATGGCGAGGTGCAACTTACTCCAGAGGTTGCGGTGCGATTGGAGATGGTTTTAGGAATTTCTGCTCAGTTTTGGAGCAGATTAGAGGCAATCTATCGTGAGAAATTAGTAAAAGCCAGTGCGGAGAATGAAATGGAAGAAGATATTGATTTGGTCAAGAAGTTTCCGTACAAGGAGATGGCTAATCATAATTGGGTGCCAGCAACTACAAATGCAAAAGAAAAGGTTATTAATCTGCGTAAATTTTTTGAAGTTGTTAAACTAACACTAGTTTGTTGTTCATTGCATCCTAGTATAGCATGTCGTAGAGTCTCAGAAACTGAAAAGGCAGATTATGCATTAATTGCATGGGCGCAAAAGGCGAAACTTGATGCGAGAAATATTGAGACAAGTGCGATTAATCTAAAAAAGTTATCATCATCATTACAGGAAATTCGCTCTATGACTAGATTGGTCCCTGAGGAGTTCTGTCCGAAACTCGTTTCGTTACTGGCTGATTGTGGAATCGCTTTGGTTTTTCTACCGCATATAGGTGGTTCATTTTTACATGGTGCAACGTTTTATGATAGAAATAGAATTGTTGTCGGGATGACAGTGCGTGGAAAGGATGCGGATAAATTCTGGTTCAGTTTGTTTCATGAAATTGCACATATTTTATATGGACATATTACGCAAACCGATGGGACAACAGAGCGTGATGAAGCGGATGCAGATAGTTTTGCGAAAGACACGTTAATTCCTATTGATGAGTTTCAGCGGTATACGTCTTGGGAGAATTTTAGTCGAGAGTCAATTATCGGATTTGCGAGAAGTGTGAATGTAGATCCTGGAATTGTGGTTGGACGATTGCAAAAGGAAAATTTTATTGCATATTCATGGTATAATGATTTAAAAACAAAGTATCAAATATCATAAAATGGTGTTATGTTTTTTCCCAACTAAAGAACTGCTAACAAATAGAAAAGAAGGATAAACGTATTATAGGTAGTTTTTGGGGATTAATTCGTCATCATTATAATTCACATTTTATTGTGTTCAAATGTAAAAATAGCGAGGAAAAAGTGACGCAAGGAATGATTTATTCTACCGAGAAGTACTTATTCAATGCATCGTTTCGAAATGTGTCGATTATTATTTCGAGAAAAGGTTTTTCGAAAAATGCTGTTATTGCGGCTGAGGGCTGTTTAAAAGAACATAATAAATTAATTTTGGATATTTCTGATGATGACTTGATTAATATGATTAATAAAAAGGTAAAGGGAGAAAATCCATCAGATTATCTGATAGACATTTTGGAGAACACATTAATGCCGATTGGGAAATAGCATTGTGAGGGAAATATTCAATGTGCCATTTTGACACTTCGAATTGCCGTAAGATGGGACAACGATTAAGAAACACTTATCTGTTCCTTAAGGAGAGTTTGTGTGAAAGCGATAATTGGGGAAAAACTGAATGAAATCGAGGCGCGTGAGAACATCCGTATTCTCCACTGTGTCGAATCGGGAAGCCGTGCCTGGGGCTTTGCCTCACCGGACAGCGATTACGATGTACGCTTCATCTATGTGAGGCCGAAGGAATATTATCTGCGTTTGGACAAGACGAGGGATGTAATCGAGTGGCAGTTGGATGACACGCTGGATATCAATGGGTGGGATGTGAAGAAGGCATTGACGTTACTGCACAAATCGAATCCAACCCTGTTTGAATGGAATTCCTCGCCCATCGTGTACCGCACGACAGAGGAATGGCAGAGAATCGCTACAGTAATCAATCGATTTTTTGTTGCGAAGTCAGGGCTGTATCATTATCTAAGCACAGCAAAGAGTAACTACCGTGAATATCTGAAAGGCGAGACTGTCCGGCTGAAAAAATATTTTTATGTGTTGCGGCCGCTCTTGGCATGCAAGTGGATCCTGGCCGAGGGAACACCGCCGCCCATGCTGTTTAGAACGTTGATGGAGAAATACCTTGACCCAGAAATCAGACCGGACGTAGAACGGCTTTTGGAGCTGAAAATGACTATGCCGGAGATTGGCGAGGGAAAGCGATTTGACCGGGTGAATGATTATCTGGATCGAAATATCGAGGAGATTGGGAAGATTATTGCAACGCTGCCGGGGGAAAATGTGGCAGGTTGGGATGAACTGAATGAGATATTTTGGGAGTTGTTAGAATAGGAAAAATGTTTGGGGATGGCTCCAGCCATCCCTTGAACTAAATATGGGGAGGACAATAATGATTTACATTACTGGGGACACACACGGAAGTTTTAACCGCGTCGCAGATTTCTGCAGAGAGAATCACACGACCAAAGACGACATCTTGATTATCTTGGGCGATGCGGGGATCAATTTTCAATGTGGATTTGTGGACATCATGAAGAAGAATTTTCTGGCGGAGTTGCCAATCACGTTGCTCTGCATCCACGGCAATCACGAGCAGAGACCATTCACGATTCCGACTTACACGGAGCAGGAGTGGCACGGTGGCATCGTCTATGTGGAGAAAGAATATTCGAGTATTCTCTTCGCCAAGGACGGAGAAGTTTACAATCTGGACGGACAAAAGGCCATTGCTATCGGCGGAGCTTACAGCATCGACAAGATGTATCGAATCATGTATGGCTATGGCTGGTGGGCGGACGAGCAGCCGTCCGACGAGATCAAACGGTATGTGGAGAAGCAACTGAAGAAGAGAGACTGGAAGATTGATGTGGTGCTGTCCCACACAGTACCGCTAAAGTACGAGCCGACGGAGGTGTTCCTGCCGGGCGTCGATCAGAGCCGGGTGGATAAGTCCACGGAAGAATGGCTTGGGAAGATTGAGGAGAGGCTGGAGTACCGGAAGTGGTATTGCGGTCATTATCATACGGAGAAGGAAGTGGATAGGGTGAGGTTGATGTTTGAGACAATTGAAGAATTTTAGTATGTTACGAGGAG
>JAFQDI010000001.1 GCA_017416055.1 Lachnospiraceae bacterium | reverse complement strand
GGCGAAGAAAATGTGAGCTGGTATTACGATGAGAACGGAGAGGTTCAGTTGACTGATCTGATTCTCAATGATTTGAACGGCAAGACCAATGCGCTTAACAAGTATTCTCCTATGAATGACAGTATCGCTCCGTCCATCAAGACAAATCGGTATGCGGAGCTGAGATACGATACGATTACCATAGAGGCGTTCGAACTGTGGGGCGGTAATTCAGAATGGGAGAATTACCGGGTGCCTGCTTTGCGATATGACGAAGACGAACGGGAACGGATGAATGATATTCTGAATGCCATCAATAACTTTCTTGAGCCATTTGCTGCGAAGTGCATAAGAGGAGAGAAGGATATTCTGGCAGAGTGGGACAACATGATTGACGAACTGAATAGGCTTGGTCTCCAAGAGTATATGGAAATCGCTCAGCGAGCATACGATCATTCCTTTAAGGATTGATTTGGAAGAAACTCTGGATTGAGATGATAAACAATTGAAGCCGTTGGATTAGTTTCAGCGGCTTCAGATCTTAGATAATAAAAGAATTTGATCGGAGGAATCAGCATGAAACTAAAATTCTACGGTACCGGAGGCGGACAGGGAATACCGGGGCTTTTTTGTTCCTGCCGCGTGTGTGAATATGCGCGAATCCACAAGGGAAAGGATCTTCGTACACGTACACAGGCAGTGATTGATGATTGCCTTGGTTTGGATTTCTCTACGGATACGTTTGCGCATCATGCCTTTTATGGCCTAGATATGCGCAAGGTAAGACACATTTTGATAACGCATCCCCACAAAGATCATTTTGCGCCCTGGGAAGCATTCGGAAGACCTCAGGGCATCGACAGTGTACATTTCTATACTTCTGAGGTGACAGGAAAAGAAATCAGTGAAATCAATGCTCGTCATCAGAAGGCGTATCAGGACGGCAGTAGAAAAAAGACGGTGGAGTTTGAGGTAGTGCAGCATACAGTAGAGCATTATCAAACGTATGATGTTTTGGGATATCAGATCACACCGATGCGTGCACGCCATCATGAGCGATTCGGTTCATGTATCTACATTGTCCGAAAAGATGGAAAGAGCTTGCTGTGGGGATTTGATACCGGCAGATTTCATGATGATGTATTTGAATATATTCAGGATTCCGGGGAAAAGTTTGATATGGTCGTATTGGACTGTACCTTGAAGGAGAATGAGCAGATCACCACATCTCACATGGATATCACTTGGTGCAATGAAATGAAAGAGAAATTGATAGCGATGGGTGCTGCCTCCGATAAAACAAAATGGATGCTCAGTCACATTGGCCATTTGGTGGACATGACCCATGAAGAGTTGAGCGAGAGAGCAAAAGAATTTGGCTTTGAAGTGGCTTATGACGGACTTGAGGTAGAATTTTAAACAAGAGGGATGATACAGTGGAAAACAAGAAGAAGCGACCGAATGTGATTTTGATTTTGACAGATGATCAGGGATATTGGGCGTTGGGCTGTTACGGAAATAAAGAGATCCGGACGCCGAATATCGATTCGTTGGCAGAAAAAGGGATCCGTTTTGAACACTTTTTCTGTACTTCACCGGTTTGTTCACCTGCGAGAGCCTCTCTGTTAACCGGAAGAATCCCATCGCAGCATGGTGTGCACGATTGGATTCGGACAGGAAACGGCGATCGATCAGGCCAGCCGCCGATTGAGTATTTGGAAGGAATTACCGGATATACAGAATTGATGGCAAATGCCGGATATACCTGCGGAATCAGCGGGAAATGGCATATGGGAGCGTCAAATCAGCCACAGAAGGGATATTCATATTGGTATGTGGCAAAACAGGCAGGTGCGGGAACGTATATAGACTCAGACATGTTTTTGGGAACGGAAATCGTTCCGACAAAAGGATATTTGACGGATGTGATCACCGATGGTGCACTTCGGTTTATCGACGAGTGCTGTGATGCAGAGGAACAGAAGCCGTTTTATTTGAACCTTGCATATACCGCGCCACACAGTCCGTTGGTAGATCAGCATCCGAAGGAATATGTGGAGCATTATCTTGAACATTGTACATTTGAGAGTGCACCTCAGGACCCTAAACATCCTTGGAGTCCGGAGCATCCTGTGGAGATACAGTATAGTGAAAAATTTGCTGATTCTTCAAGAACGTATGTAGGTGTTCGTGATTTGCTTGCGGGCTACTATGCTGCAATTCAGGGTGTAGATGATGGCGTGGGAAGAGTACTGAGAAAGCTGGAGGAGAGAGGAATACGTGAAAATACCTTGGTGGTGTTCATGAGTGACAACGGATTTAATTGTGGCCACCATGGGATTTGGGGAAAAGGGAATGCAACATTTCCGTTGAATCTTTATGATACATCGGTAAAAGTTCCATGCATTTTCAGTATGCCCGGAGTCGTTCGTGAAAACGTATCAAGTGATGCGTTGCTCAGCGGTTATGATTTTATGCCCACGCTGCTGGATTTTCTTCATATTGATAATCCTGATTCGAAACAACTTCCGGGACGAAGTTTTCTTCCGATACTTCTGACGGATGATAGTGCGGAATACAGGGAAAGTGTCACGGTATATGATGAATATGGGAAAGCCAGAATGGTACGGACAAAAGAATGGAAATACATTCGTCGGTACCCTGACGGGCCGGATGAACTCTATGATTTAGTTAATGATCCGGGAGAATACCATAATCTGCTTCATGAAAATCGAATCTTTATGCACAGTCCGAAAGAAATCAAGGAGAAAGCGCAGGAATTGGGTGAAATACTGGAAAATTGGTATCGTGTATATGCGGACCCGGGTTATGATGGCGTGAAGGAAGATGTGTTTGGAAGAGGCCAGATCGCCAAACTTGAAGAGAAAGCGGAAGATCAGCTTCATTTTCATCCATTGGTAAAAGTAGAATATACGAGATCAACGTGAGTATATCGGCAGATTGGGGAGGCAAAAATGTCAAAGTATCGGGTAGAAAAAACGTATCAGGTAGTTGTTGTCGGTGGCGGTTTATCCGGCGTTTGTGCTGCAATTGCATCGGCGAGAAACGGTGCAAAAACAGCGATTGTTCAGAATCGATCCATGTTCGGTGGAAATGCCAGTTCAGAGATTCGTATGCATGTGCTCGGGGCAAGTGCTCATGGTGCAAAGAAAAATCTGAGCGAAACCGGTATTTTACTTGAGATTCTGTTGGAGAACAAGCGAAGAAATCCCTATGCGTCGTTTCCCGTGTTTGATTCGGTAATTTGGGAAAAAGTACGTTTTCAAGAAAATCTTGACAGCTACTTGAATACCAATATGGATGACGTGGTTATGGATGGAAGGCGAGTGAAGTCAATTATCTGTCACCAGAATACCACGGAGACGGAGTATGTGTTTTCTGCGGATGTTTTTGTGGATGCCACAGGACATGGGACGTTGAGTATGTTGGCGGGAGCCACCGGGCGGATGGGAAGTGAGAGTCGGGATGAATTTCATGAGCCGAATGCGCCTGAATTACCTAACGAGTATACCATGGGAAACACCGTGCTGTTTTCTGCAATCGATAGAGGGGAACCGGTAAAATTTATCAAACCGTATTGGGCTTATACGTTCAGCGAGGAGGATCTGCGATATAGAGATCATGGAAATAGCATTGGGTCTCATGCTGACGGTGGCGCATTGGTAGAATTTGAAGAAGGAAGTGGCCGTTTGCCTCATTTTTCCAATGTGGATTCCGGATATTGGTGGGTCGAATTGGGAGGCCAATATGATGATATCATCCGCGACGGCGAAGTGATACGCGATGAGCTACTGAAATGCGTATACGGCGTGTGGGATCATCTCAAGAATGTCGGTGATCACGGAGTAGAGAATCTGGATTTGAATTGGGTCGGAATTGTTCCGGGCTATCGAGAGAGCAGGCGGATCGAGGGGGATTATTTGCTTAACGAAAACGATGTCCGCAGTAATCGTATTTTCCCGGACGCAGTTGCTTACGGTGGCTGGCAGATGGATGAACACGTCCCCGGCGGAATCATGGATTTTGATAAGCTTCCTTCGCGCATTCTGAATTTTGACGGGTGTTACACAATCCCTTATCGATGTTTCTATGCCAAAGATGTGGAGAATGTGATGTTGGCAGGCCGGGATATCAGCACCACAAAGATGGCTTTTGGTTCTACGCGTGTGATGGGAACCTGCGCAGTAGGTGGCCAGGCGGCGGGAACAGCTGCAGCATTGGCGGTGAAGTATGGTTGCAGTCCCAGAATGGTTGGAGAGTACATTGATGAACTGCAGCAGATACTGCTTCGCGATGATTGTTATATTCCCGGATTTCGGAATCATGACGAGAAGGACATGGCAAGGAATGCGGTCATCGAAGCATCCGGATACACGAAAGGAAATGAGCCGGAGAAGGTGATAAACGGTGTTGCACGTCCGGAAGGAGACGAAAGTAACTGCTGGGAGGCAAAAATTGGTGAAGAGGGAGCATGGATAAGCCTTTCTTTTGATACCCCCATAAAGATCTCCGAGGTTCAACTGGCTTTTGATCCAAATCTGACAAAAGAGATTATGCCATCTCTGACGCGAAATGTGCGTGCACGCCAGGTGAAAGGCATGCCTCATGAGTTGGTGAAGGATTACAGTGTCCGCTTGTTCCGAGAAGGACAGGAAATCGCTTGCATAGAAATGGCAGACAATTATCAACGTTTGAACCGGATCTATTTCAAGGAGAAAACAGAATGTGATCGGTTGATCGTGACGGTGAAAAAAGCACACGGTATCGATCGGGCAAGGATTTATGAAATCAGAACATATTAGTCGGGTCTTAGGCGGAATCAATTCGGCCGACAGATGATGTGATACGATAGGAGATTGACATGAAGAAAGAAGTATTCATTAAATTGGAATTTGCTCTTTCTATGATTCTTTTGGTCTCGATGGTAAGTGCATGTGTACCCGGAAGTACGACCACCACCGAGGCGGTTGGAACGGAATCGCTGACTACCGAAACACCTGAGACCAATGCACCTACTACGGAAGAGCAAACCGCAGAAGAATCTACCGCAGAACCGGAAAAGGTAATTTACAAAGTAGACGAAGGAAGTCCATTAGAGAATCTTCCCTACTACGATTACGATGCTTACAAAGATTACTGGGACATGGAAAAAGGGGCGGAAATGCTTCTGTTTACGGCAGAGAGCAGTGATGGCTATACTCGATATCTGACAGATCTGACCGCGGCGGGTTTTTCGCTTTATGCTGAGAATGAAATCGTTGGAAATCTGTATTCCACCTGGACAAAGGATGAGCTGATTGTAACGATGATGCATATGCCGAATTTGAATTCCACGCGCATCGTGGTTGAGCCACTTTCCAATGGTTTGGCTTCCCGCGAGTCGGAGAATACTTATACCGATGCCGGCTATGAAAATCTAATTCTTCAGATCGGCACTCGCAGCACCATAGAAAAGAATTACGGCATGTGCTATGCATATCGCTTGTGCGACGGAAGCTTTATTGTTGCGGATATGGGATATAGTGATCAGGTGATGGCAGATCGAATTTATGAAACGTTAGCGAAATATGCGCCAGATCCAAATAACATTGTGATTGCAGCATTCTTTGTTAGCCATGCGCACATTGACCATTATGGTGGATTTGAGAATTTTAGTGAAACGTACACGGATAAGGTAACCATAGAAAAAATCATTTACAATTATCACAATGAAAAGAGTATGGCCCTTGCCGGTGTTAGCACGGGGGCACTATATGCGTTAGAGGATCATGCGGCAAAGTGGGACGGGGTCGAATTGATTGAGGCTCATCCCGGTCAGGAATTCTTTATCCGCGATGCCTATATCGAAATGCTGTATACCTGGGAGATGTTCGAGACCGATGAGATTCCCTATCTGAATAACAGCGGAATTATTTTTTCGGTAACATTGGAGAATACGAAGATTATGCAGTTGGGAGATTGCGGTCCATTGGTTAGCCCGATTTTGTTAACGGCCTACGGAGATTATCTGGATTCTGATATTATTCAGGTGGCTCATCACGGGCTAATAGGTGCTACGGCTGAGTTAAATGCAGAAATCAACGCAGAGGTAATTTTGTATCCCTCCAGTGACTTTAACTTTCGCCGATGCCAAAGAGATCCACGAAACGAAATCTTCCGTGATGCGGAATTTATCTATCCTGCAGATAAGTATGTATACATGATTCCGCTTCCGTTTGATGCCGAGAGGATAGAGCGCTGGGAGATATTTGAATATTGATGATATTTATCACAAACTTAACTGCACAGAAGCAGTTAAAATATATTATAAGGAGAAAAGGAATATGAAGAAGTTTTTTGCAGTGATTCTTGCACTGGCACTGTGTCTGACGGCGTTTTGCGGCATGAGTGCGATGGCAGAAGAGGGGGTTACCTATGTACAGGTTACTGACCTGGAGGAGGTAAAGAAGGGCGGTGACTATGCAATCGTCGCATATCACGCGCCGGATGATGCGTATTACGCAATGTATACTTTTTCGTATACAACAAAAATTGATTCTACCAAAGTGTTGCCGGACGTAGCGCTTTCCGTTACCGATGGCGTGCTGACCATTACCGGTGGAGATATGCCTGTGTGGACGATTGCAGCAGACGGTGAAACCATCAGTATGTATCAGGCAGGCGGTGGGTATATCGGTTGGCAGTCCGGTGCTAATATTGAATGGTCAGAGACTGCGTGTCCTTGGAATATCGTGGCAGGTGAGAACGGAACATTCCGCATAACGATTGGTGATGGCGCTCAGATCATGGGGTATCGTGATAACAATCCTTACTTCAGATTTGCTCCTTGGGGTGCAGCGAAAGAAGGCGATCCAAACTACACATTTGATTTGATGTTGTTTAAAGCTGTTGCGCCTGAGACTCCCAATGGACCTGAGGGTCCCGGGATTGATGACACTGCAGATATCAATACCATGCCTCTGTACGCAGTTCTGGTACTGGGTGTTGCTGTAGTTGCATTTGCATCCAAAAAAAGATTCGCAAAATAATTGAATAAGGTAAACGAAAAACTTGCGGGCTGCAAAGATGAGTGTTCATTTTTGCGGCTCGCAAACGTTAGCGTTGTGATTCAAAGGTAGCTATATTGCCGGAAAGAAGGCATCATCTGGGTAAACTGAAAATGAAATATGATGATAGGCTATACCCAAAGCGGATATATCGATTCAACAGGCGAAACCGAACAAAATATTTTCTTGACGATAGAAGAAACTTTATGTATACTTTAAAGTGTGATTGTGAAAGCAGAAGGGTATCAGATGCAGTCAGCCACGAAATCATAAGAAAGGGGAGCGATGTTTTCATTTCGTGAACATCGGGCAGAAAGTATGAGAAAAGGATTATGGAACAAGTTGAAATTTATTCTCATGTTGGCACTGTTGGTGTCTGTGCTTTGTGCGTGTGTGCCGGGGAACACGACAGCTACCGAAGATTCTGATGCGAATACCTCAACTACACAAGCACCTGAGACGACAGAATCCGGAACAGAGGAACCTACGACAGAAGAACCCACCACCGAAGCGGAAAAAGAGCTTTATCGGGTAAATGAAGGTAGCCCGCTGGAAGGTATTCCTTATTATGATTATGATACCTATAAAGGCTACTGGAACATGGAGAAAGGCGCGGAAATGCTTTTGTTTACCGCAAAGAGCAGTGATGGATACACCCAGTATCTGACAGATTTGACTGATGCAGGCTTTTCTCTTTATGCGGAGAATGAGATCGTTGGGAATCTGTACTCTACCTGGACGAAGGATGAGTTGATTGTAACGATGATGCATATGCCAAACTTAGGGTCCACGCGTATCGTGGCAGAGCCGCTTTCGAATGGTCTGGCCACCCTTGAGTCGGAGAATACTTATACGGATGCCGGCTATGAAAATCTCATTATTCAGATTGGCAGTCCGGAAGAATATAATAACGGTATGTGCTATGTGTATCGTTTGTGTGACGGAAGCTTTATTGTCGTGGATATGGGGCAAAAAAATCAAAAATTGGTAGACAATATATACGAATTGCTGGAGAAATATGCGCCTGATCCGGACAACATTGTCATCGCAGCATTCTTTGTCACCCATGCGCACGGCGATCATTACGGTGGGTTTGAGACATTTACGTATAACTACAGAGACAATGTAACGATTGAGAAGATTGTTTATAATTATCACAACGAGAAGAGCTTTGAATATTCCGACGAAACAGATCCCTCGTGCCTCTATATCGTGGAAGAACTTGCGGAGTTGTACGATGGTGTTGAACTGATTGAGGCTCATCCGGGACAGGAGTTTTTTATCCGTGATGCGCGTATCGAAATATTGTATACTTGGGAGATGTTTAGCTCTGACATTATTCCTTATCTTAACAATAGCTGTATTGTATTTTCTGTAACGTTGGAGAATACGAAAATTATGCAGTTAGGAGACTGTGGTCCCCAGGCTAGCCCTATTTTAGTAGATGTCTACGGCAATTATTTGGATTCCGATTTTATCCAAGTCGCGCATCACGGTAATATCGGTGCAAATGCCGAATTGAACAGGATAATTAATCCTGAAGTCATCCTGTATCCTGCCAACTGGTACAATTACGACCGGTTTTATGAGACTGACCGAAACGCACCGTTCCGCGATGCAGAACACGTCTATGTGGCGGGGGGCAAGGCAACGGTGATTCCACTCCCGTTTGATTCAAGCAAGGTGGAGGTTTGGGATATTTATCCGAATTAAATGATGTAGAAGAGAGTTTATTCACGGAGTTTGGTGAACAACTGAACAATAGGCATTTTGATGACCTATCCACAGAAAAGTCCGCACGGTCTGAAGTCAATCAGCCATGCGGACTTAATGTTTTAACTTTAATTTACTCCAAACAACAATTCACCGTAAGAAGGATAAGGCCAATACTTCGCATCGGTCATGGTTTCCATCTCATCCACATCGGCGCGCAGTGCAAACATCGCCGTGAGAACTACATCCTTATAGTAGTTTGCCAGTGCAGAACCCTTCGAAACATCAGCCGCTTTCTGAAGCTTTTCTTCCAAATCTGCCACCTGTTTGAAAACGCGTCCACACAGCGTGGAAAGCTTATTGACCAGAGTCTCCTCGTAACTGCAGTCGATGCCGGAGCAGAGAGCCTTCTTTGCCAGTCCGGTCTCGGCCAAAGCCTTGAGATAAGAGCTGACGGCGGGCAAGATGTCCTTCTTGACCATATCCACCATAGTGAGGCCCTCGATGTTGATGATCTTTGAGTAGTTTGCCAGCATGATCTCGCAGCGGGAGCGAACTTCGGTCTCAGTGTAGATCTTGTGGGTAGCAAACAGCTTCAAATTTTTCTCGTGAATATAGTAAGGCAGACAGTCAGGCGTGGTCTTCAGATTCAGAAGGCCGCGTTTTTCTGCTTCCGCAATCCATGCGTCATCGTAGCCGTTTCCGTTGAATAAGATACGCTTGTGGGCTTTGATGGTGCGCTTGATCAAATTGTGCAGGGAGGTATTGAAATCTGCTGCCGTTTCCAATTCATCTGCAAACTGACGGAGAGACTCAGCCACGGCAGTATTCAACATAATATTCGCGCAGGCAATAGAGTCCGCAGAGCCAAGCATACGGAACTCGAATTTGTTTCCGGTGAAGGCAAAGGGAGAGGTACGATTTCTGTCGGTGGTGTCCTTGGGGAAGCGGGGCAGTACATGCACACCAATCTTCATCTGGACATGTTCCTTAGCAGTATACGCAGTGTCCGTTTCAATGGACTCTAAGATCTCATTCAGTTCATCGCCGAGGAACATGGAAACCACAGCGGGCGGAGCCTCGCCGGCACCGAGACGGTGATCGTTTCCGGCGCTGGCGACGGAGATGCGAAGAAGATCCTGATAATCGTCCACCGCCTTGATCACTGCGACCAAAAACAGCAGAAACTGTGCGTTTTCATAGGGAGTCTCGCCGGGCTCGAACAGGTTCACTCCGGTGTTGGTGGAGATGGACCAGTTGTTATGCTTTCCGCTTCCGGAGATACCGGCAAAGGGTTTTTCATGAAGCAGACAGACCATACCATGCTTTTT
Organism: Lachnospiraceae bacterium; assembly: GCA_017416055.1. Next base: position 6,606 of record JAFQDI010000001.1, on the reverse strand, counting down.
CGCAATCTTCTGCATCAGATCCATGGTGAGCTGATTGTGGTCAGTGGCAATGTTCGTAGTGGTAAAAATGGGAGCCAGCTCATGCTGTGCGGGAGCGGCCTCGTTGTGTTCCGTTTTTACCAAAACGCCCAGCTTCCACAGTTCCTCATCCAGTTCAGTCATGAATGCGGCAACGCGGGGCTTCAATGTGCCGAAATAGTGATCATCCAACTCCTGACCCTTCGGAGCTTTTGCACCGAACAGGGTGCGGCCGGTATAGATCAAATCCTTGCGGCGATTATATAATTCGCGATCAATCAGGAAGTACTCCTGCTCAGGTCCAACGGTGGTGCGAACAGCGGTCACATCCGCATTTCCAAACAACTTCAGAACGCGCATAGTCTGCTTATTGATCGCCTCCATGGAACGGAGCAGAGGGGTCTTTTTATCCAAAGCCTCACCGGTATAAGAGCAGAATGCGGTGGGGATATACAGAGTGCGGTCTCTGATAAATGCGTAGGAAGTGGGGTCCCATGCGGTGTAGCCTCTCGCCTCGAAGTTGGAACGCAGTCCGCCGGACGGGAAGCTGGAAGCATCAGACTCACCCTTTACCAGCTCTTTTCCGGAAAACTCCATAATGACTTTTCCGCCCTCAATGGGAGAGATAAAGCTGTCATGTTTTTCTGCGGTAATGCCGGTCATCGGCTGGAACCAGTGGGTGAAATGGGTCGCACCCTTTTCAATAGCCCAGTCCTTCATGGCATTAGCTACCACATTCGCAACAGATAAATCAAGGCGGCGGCCCTCCTGAATGGCCTTTTGCATCGCCTTGTAAGTTTCTTTGGGAAGACGCTCCTTCATGACGGAGTCGTTAAATACCAATGTGCCAAACAGTTCAGATACGATATTGCCCATATTCGTTCTCCTTGTATAAAATAGACACAAAACGGCAATGACAGCAGGGACCGGGTTTCCTCTGCAGTACCATTGCCGTTAATCAATGTAATCATATCATTTTTATCTTTCACATGTCAATGAAAAAATAACCTGTGGAAATATTTTTGGTAATCTTGATAAGTAGGACAAATAAGTCTCACAGTAAATTGGCAAAAATAGATGCTGCCATCACGGTCATCAGGCCGGCAACGGCGATGGATAGACTGCTCATGGCGCCTTCCAGTTCACCGAACTCCATGGCTTTTGCGGTTCCGATGGCATGTGCGGCGGTACCGCAGGCCAGACCCTTTGCGACCGGTTCTTCAATTCGGAAGAGTTTGAGCACAGATTCGGCGATCACATTGCCAAAAATACCGGTGATTGTCACGCCGAAGGCGGTCAGGGCAACAACACCGCCCAACTCCTCGGACAGGCCAACCGCGATGGCGGAGGTGATGGATTTGGGCAGGAGAGACAGGTATTGCTCGTGGCTCAAGCCAAATGCAGCGGAAAGCAAAAGGATGCTGCCGAGGCTGGACAGGACACCGGCACCGATACCAATCAGAACTGCTTTGATGTTTTTTTTCAAAATCGTAAGCTGTTCATAGAGCGGGATCGCCAGACAGATGGTTGTCGGGGTCAGCAGATAGCTCAAGTATTTAGCACTGTCATTATAGGTAGTATAGTCCACATCGAAGATCAGGAGAACGATGATCGTCAGGATCACGGCGATCAGCAGCGGATTAAACAGAGGAAGGCGAAACTTTTTTTTGCAGAGCAGACCGATCCAAAAGGTGACAAGACTCAGTGTTACACCAAAAAACAGAGCGGAAGAGAAAAATTCACTCATGGTCATCCTCCTTTTTCGGTTTGGTCCGGCGAATGATCCACTGGGATGCCCGTCCGGTCACGGCCATCACGATCACTGTGGTCAGCATGGTGATAAAAAAGATTGAAAACCAAATGGAAGAGATGTCAGCCCACACATCCATCACACCGACGCAGATCGGGACAAACATGACCGGCATGATTTCAATGAGGAAGTGACCAATGTCCTTCACCCACTCCAGGCGGATGACACCGGTGAGCAGGCAGACAAAGAGGATCACCATGCCGTAGATGCTGGCCGGGACGGGAAGAGGAATCAGATGATTCAGGAATTCTCCGATGAAGGAGATCACGATAATGATCGCAAATTGTTTAATGTATTTCATAAGGAACTCCTTTTTTGTAATAAGAAAGATAGTAAAGCTTTTTGGAAAAAATTTCAAGGGGAGATTATTAAAAACAGAAATATATTTTTGCGGAAATAAATCAGTTGCAACTTTACGATTTACTTAGTATAATTTCCGTGGAAATCTATGTTTGGAACAGGAAGAAAAGATGGATAGACAGTTTATTTCTGAACCGCCCCGCACCATGACGGATGAGGCGCTCGCCCACCGATGGCTGCATCTGGCGATGAATATCGGTAAATATATGATCAAGAGCGGAGCGGAGATCAGCCGTGTTGAGGACACGATGTACCGCATTTGCCGGTCCTTCGGTGTGGAAGAGGTAGATGTGTTTGTGATCACGTCCAGTATCGTTTCGACGCTCTACAGTCCGGAGATTGGACATGTGACCCAGACGAAGCGTGTCGGACCGATGAAGTACAATCTGGACCGGCTGGATCATCTGAATCAGCTTTCCCGCTCCATCTGCGCAGGAATGGAGATTGAGGAGGCGGAGGCCGCCTATGAGCAGGTGATGGCGCGCCCGATTTACGGTTTTCGGACCTATGTGGTGCTCTACGCGATCTCGGCGGCAGCCTTTTGTATTTTGTTTGGAGGAAATGTGCGCGACGCGCTGGCGGCCAGTCTTATTGGTATCGTTCTGAAATTTATGGATGAACTGACCAAACGGCTGGAGATGAACGGATTTTTGTCCGGCTTTGTGTGCTCACTGACCGGTGGTATTTTGGTTACGCTGGCGGTGCGCTGTGGACTGGGCGAACATTTTTCGAAAATCAGTATTGCGGACATCATGCTGCTGATCCCGGGACTGGCATTGACGAACTCCATCCGTGACATGTTCAGCGGCGACACCATTTCCGGTGTGAACCGATTCATTGAGGCGATCCTTCTGTCAATCATGATCGCATCCGGGTTCGCCCTGGTATCACTTTGGACGTAAGGAGGAACGGGATGATGAACGCGTTGATCAAGATATTGATGGCATATACCGGCTCCACCTGCTTTGCAATGTTGTTTAATGTGAGGAAAGATAAAATATTCCTTGCGGGTCTGGGAGGCGGACTTGCCTGGGCATTTTATCTGTTTTTGGGTATCTGGATGGAAAATGATGTGTTAAAGTTTGTTCTCTCCACGGCAGCCCTGACGCTCTATGCGGAGGTGATGGCGAGGATTAAGAAAACGCCGGCCACGCTGTTTGTGGTGTCCGCTGCGATTCCGTTCTTTCCGGGAAGTGCATTGTATTACACAATGGAGGCCGCGATGAAGGGTGACTGGAAGGAGTTTACCTCAAAAGGGCTTTATACGCTGTCGCTGGCGGTGGCGATTGCCTGCGGGATTTTATGTACCATGACGATGGTGCATGCATGGAAGAAGAGAAGAGAGAATTGGGGACGAAAGAGACGATGATCGGTGGCGAAACATTGCCCGTTCCGTCGAAAAAGAAAAAAGCATCGCAATGGATCAATCGGGATCACATTGTGATGCTTTTTTACGTTAATCAATTCGATTACTGAACAACCTTCAGGAATACCAGAATAGCCAGAATCACACCAACTACGCAGTAGAGGTTGAGAATCCAACCGAGTATACCAAAGATAAAACCGATGATGAAAATTCCGTCGAGAAGACCGAATACCCAACCACCTACGAATGCAACTACAGCGTAAATCAGCAGATTGATCACCAGATTCTTGATGCTGTTTGCCTTAAACGCATGAGGGAAATAGGGCTTAAGTGCATTAAGTTTCATAGTATGTACCTCTTTTCTCTTGAAATTTAATAAAGTGATTATATCATAGTCGCTTTTTGGGAAAAATGCAAATACTTTTTTCTTGCATTGACAAACAGATGTGTTTTTTTGGCAAAGAATGTAAAATTATTGTTAATCTTTTCAAAAACGATTGAAATTTGAACGGGTTTTGTTGTATAATAAATCTGATTTTGGCTTTCCTATTATGCAAAAAGAGGGCCGGAAGAAATGCAAAATGAGTAGCTATTTATCAATTGATCAGGAGGTGTAAACATGAAGGTAGCAAGCATGTCAGCTTTGCTCGCGGCATCGACCGATGCGCTTCCCGGAGAAGGTCTTGTGGTTCTGATGGGAATGGGCATCGTATTTGTGGGTCTGATCTGCATCGTAGTGCTTTGTTCTCTCATGAGCAAAGTCGTGAAGATTCTGGAAAAGATGAACGAATCTGCACCCGCACCCGCGACCGCGCAACCATCTGTGGCAGCGCCTGCAGCCGCACCGGTGGCAGCAGTACAGGCACCTGTCGAGAACAGACAGGAACTGGTAGCAGCAATTTCTGCAGTTCTTGCAGAGGAACTGGGAACGGACGTGTCCGGAATCCGTATTTTATCATTAAAGAAAGTATGAGGGAATGAATCATGAAGATGTATCGTGTAAATGTAAATGGAACTGTATATGAGATTACGTTGGAGGTTGTTGACGCAGCAGAGGTGAAGGCAGCACCTGCACCCGCAGCAGCCCCTGCACCGGTGGCAGCCCCCGCACCTGCGGCAGCACCCGTAGCAGCACCTGCAAACGGCGAGAAGATTAGTGCTCCCATGCCCGGAACGATCCTGTCTGTGAACGTGTCCAACGGCTCTGTAGTGAAGAAGGGTGATGTGCTGATGGTTCTCGAGGCGATGAAGATGGAGAACGAGATCATGGCTCCCTGCGATGGCACCGTGAGCGCGGTAAGCGTATCCAAGGGCGCATCAGTAGAATCCGGCGCACTGCTTTGCGTACTGAGCTAAGGCCGGAGGGTTAAGTTCATATGGAGTACATTGTAAATTTTCTCCAGCAGACGGGATTTTCGATGATTGCAGCCGACTGGAAAGTGCTGGTGATGATTGCGATTGCCTGTGTGTTGGCTTATCTTGCAATCCATAAGGGATTTGAGCCGTTGTTGCTCCTTCCGATTGCGTTCGGTATGTTGCTGACGAACCTTCCCGGCGCAGAGATGTATCATGAGATTTTGTTTGCCGGAGGTCATATCCATTGGGACCTGTTTGGCGGTGCGGCCGTCACGCAGGAGTTTCTGAATGAGATGGCAGCGGCCGGTGTGTCCGAGGCTGTACTTTCTACGGTAAAGGTTGGACAGACGATCAGCGTTGGCCTGATCGACGTGCTGTATCTGGGCGTTAAGCTGGGTATTTACCCTTGCCTGATTTTCTTCGGTGTAGGAGCGATGACCGATTTCGGTCCCCTGATCGCGAATCCGAAAAGCCTTCTTTTGGGTGCGGCAGCGCAGCTGGGTATCTTCCTGACATATATAGCTGCCGTTTCATTGCTTGGTTTTACCCCCGCAGAAGCCGGTTCCATCGGTATCATCGGTGGAGCAGACGGCCCTACGGCAATTTGTGTAACTAGCAGACTGGCTCCCCATCTGCTCGGACCGATCGCAGTGGCAGCATATTCTTACATGGCTCTTGTGCCGGTGATCCAGCCTCCGATCATGCGTCTTCTGACAACGAAGGAAGAGCGCAAGATCGTGATGAAGGAGCTTCGTCCTGTATCGAAGAAGGAGAAGATTCTTTTCCCCTTCGTGGTGACCATCTTTGTGGCACTTTTGGTTCCTTCTGCAGCTCCGTTGGTTGGTTGTCTGATGCTTGGAAATCTGTTCCGTGAGAGCGGACGCACCGAGCGTCTTTCCAAGACCGTTCAGAATGAACTGTGCAATATTGTTACGATTTTCCTCGGTGTGTCTGTCGGCGCGACAGCCACCGCGAACACCTTCCTTTCCTGGAGCACGGCAGGCATCATTCTGCTGGGCATTGTGGCATTTAGCTTTGGCACCGGAGGCGGTTTGCTTCTCGCAAAGTTCATGAACCTGTTCCTGAAGGAAAAGATCAATCCCCTTATCGGTTCCGCGGGTGTTTCCGCCGTGCCGATGGCAGCACGTGTTTCTCAGGTTGAGGGCCAGAAGGCAAATCCCGGAAACTTCCTGCTGATGCATGCGATGGGCCCCAACGTGGCCGGAGTTATCGGTTCTGCGATCGCGGCCGGCGTACTGATGGCGCTGTTCGGTTAGAAGAGTGGACGCAAATCGTAACGAAGAATATATAGGAGAGAATAATTATGGCAAAGAAAGTGATGATTACGGATACTATCCTGCGTGACGCTCATCAGTCCCAGGCAGCTACCCGTATGAGAATAGAAGATATGCTCCCTGCATGTGAGATTTTGGATAGCGTAGGCTACTGGTCTTTAGAGTGCTGGGGCGGTGCTACCTTCGATTACTGTATGCGTTTCCTGGGAGAGGATCCCTGGGAGCGCCTTAGAACCTTAAGAAAGGCTCTGCCGAACACGAAGCTTCAGATGCTGCTTCGCGGACAGAACCTCTTAGGTTACAAGCACTACGCAGATGATGTGGTAGATGCGTTCGTTGGCAAGTCCATTGAGAATGGTATCGACGTTATCCGTGTATTCGATGCATTGAACGATCCCCGT
>JAFQDI010000107.1 GCA_017416055.1 Lachnospiraceae bacterium | reverse complement strand
GGCCGGAGAGGGTTTTTCTATGTTTATTTTCCTCGGCGCATCTGTGTTCAATCGTGGTGTAGCACATTTTGCGAGGTGTGCATATCGGTAATGCGTGGTGCAACATTGTTGTGCAGATTCAAGTATGACAGGAGAATTTTATGTATAAACTGATTAAGAAAGATGGCAATGCCAGACGCGGTCAGCTCACCACCGTTCATGGTGTGATTGAGACACCCGTGTTTATGAATGTGGGGACGGTGGCCGCGATCAAGGGAGCGGTTTCCACGGAGGATTTGGAAGGGATCGGCACTCAGGTTCAGTTGTCGAACACCTATCACCTCCATGTGCGCCCCGGCGATAAGATCGTGAAGCAGATGGGCGGTTTGCACAAGTTTATGTCCTGGAATAAACCGATCTTGACGGACTCGGGTGGTTTTCAGGTGTTTTCCCTTGCGGGGCTGAGAAAGATCAAGGAAGAGGGCGTGTACTTCCAGTCTCATATTGATGGACATCGGATTTTTATGGGACCGGAGGAAAGTATGCAGATTCAGTCGAATTTGGCCTCAACCATTGCGATGGCCTTCGACGAGTGCCCGCCCAGCAAGGCGGATCGGGAGTATATCCGCAAATCGGTGGAGCGCACCACCCGTTGGCTCGCCCGCTGTCAGGCGGAGATGAAGCGTCTGAACAGCCTGGAGGACACGATCAATCCTCACCAGCTTCTGTTCGGTATCAATCAGGGCGGTGTACTGCCGGATATCCGAATGGAGCATGCGAAGGTGATCCGAGACATGGATTTGGACGGCTATGCGGTAGGCGGATTGGCGGTTGGCGAGTCCCACGAGGAGATGTACGGTGTGTTGGATGTGACCACACCCTTGCTTCCTGAGGACAAACCCCGTTATTTGATGGGCGTGGGAACGCCGGCGAACATCTTGGAGGCGGTGGACCGAGGCATCGATTTCTTTGACTGCGTATATCCCAGTCGTAACGGACGCCACGGTCACGTGTACACGGATTACGGAAAACTGAACCTGTTCAATGCGAAATATGAGCTGGATGAGCGGCCGATTCAAGAAGGGTGTGACTGTCCTGCCTGCCGCAGATACTCCAGAGCGTACATTCGCCACCTGTTAAAAGCAAAAGAAATGCTCGGAATGCGACTTTGTGTCTTGCATAATTTGCATTTTTATAATACAATGATGGCAGAGATTCGTCAGGCAATCGAAGAGGATCGTTACAGTGCGTACAAAAAGGACAAGCTGGATCGGATGGCCCGCGGAGAGTGATCGGCAGATTACATCGGGCGAGAACAGATGGAGATTCTTTGAATCGCTGATGATCGACAAAGAAAAAGAAGATTTCAGGAGGAAGCAACGTGAATTATTTTATGTTGGCAGAGGCTGGTGCCGGAACTGAAGGAGCCGGTGGTATGGGTTGGATCGGAATGATCGTTTATCTGGTGGTAATTTTCGGTCTGATGTATTTTATCGCGATCCGTCCCCAGAAGAAACAGCAGAAGAAACAGCAGGAGATGCTGGCAGCGCTGGAGATCGGTGACAGTGTTATGACCACCGGAGGATTCTTCGGCGTGATCATCGATATCAATGATGATGTGGTTATCGTTGAGTTCGGAAGCAATAAGAACTGCCGTATCCCCATGGATAAGGCTGCGATCGCCAAAGTTGAAAAGGCTGAGGCATAAGATGAAGGAAAAAAGGACTGAGAACATGATGTTCCCGGTCCTTTTTCATTGGAGCGGAGTACATTCTCACATTTTAATTGCAAAAATGTGGTAAAAATCAACAATCAAATGTTAAATTTTTGCAAACTTATTGCCAAAACCACCAACGGTGTGGTATAATAGAGCCAAGACGAGAGAGGTTCTCTCACGTTGGCTAGATTAGCATCTTGATTCGTTCACTCCTCGCGTTTTAGGGCGATGGGCGAAAAGTACCGATGTCCGGTAAATGCGAGTGAAATATAGGAAGCAGAAAGGATGACCAGTATGAGATTTACAATCAGTGGCAGAAACATCGAGGTTACCCAGGCGCTTCGCGACGCAGTGGAAGCGAAGATCGGCAAGTTGGAGAGGTATTTTGCTAAGGATACCGAGGCCAATGTCGTGCTGAGTGTGGAGAAAGGCAGGCAAAAGATAGAGGTGACGGTCCCCGTAAAGGGTGGAATCATCCGCGCCGAGGAGACGAACGAGGATATGTATTCCGCGATCGACTTGGTGGAGGATGTGATCGAGCGTCAGCTGAAGAAATATAAGAGCAAGATTGTGGATAAGCACCAGTCAGGCGGAGATTTCCGCCCGGCATTCCTTGAGGAGGACTTCGAGGAAGAGGAAGAGGTTCAGATTGGTAAGGTTAAGCGCTTCGAGATCAAGCCCATGTACGTTGAGGATGCATGTGTGCAGATGGATCTCTTGGGACATAGCTTTTACGTGTTCATCAACGCGGAGACCGATCAGGTGAACGTGGTGTATAAGCGCAAGAAAGGCGATTACGGTTTGATTGAGCCGGAGTATTGATGGAATAGACCGGACTGCTTCGGCAGTCCGGTTTTCCGCTTTCATGAAGAGAGATTGGGTAAAACAAAAACGGAACTGACAGTTGGCAAGAAAGAGAACATAACAGAATATAATTGGCGGAATAGTTGCAATATGGTAATATGCAACGATAAAGAGGAGACGATGACCGGTGGGGAATGGGTATATGATTCAGAGGGGGATAATGTGTATTACGATTATTGTTCCAGTGGAAAAAGATTGAATGCAAATAATGCTTTGGAGGTGACTACGCAATGAAAAAGCCAACCAAAATCCATTATATCGCCTCCATAACCCTCCTGCTCCTGTTTCTGGCGGGCTGCGGAAAGGCAGAGAATCACGTCGTCGCTCTCCCGGAACCGGAGGATACGTTGAAGACTGAGGTGGAGACCCGCCTCGTGTTGTATGAAGATAGAGAAATTTTATGGTATGACCGCCAGGATGAGACCACATGGGGCGAGGGGGTCCGATATTACGGAGCGGTGGATGGAGCTGAGGTTTTTTATTTTCCGAGGGATGGCGGAAAAGGCGGATTAGATGAAGGTTTATATTTGTATCTGGATGGAAAGGTTGAAAAGGCGAGCTTCTTTAAATTGGTGAAGGAATGTTCGGACGAAACATTTCAGAAGATAATGGAGCTTCATCGCACCTATTCCGAGAAGATAAGACGGGGGAGCGTCTTTAGAAAGGAAACCACCCTTGAGGTGGGGGAATTATCGCCCGAGGAACAAAAGGCCATAGAGAGTGCCTGGTGGAATGCGCGTAATTACGAATTGTCCTGGACCGGTGAAAATAATAAATGTAAATTTGTCGGAAATTATGATGGAACGGTGGTGATTTTCGAGTCTTATTCAATGGGTGTTCTGGGAATGTCTCCCAAGGACCGCATCATTGGAGGATTGCTCTTTTACGGAGGTAAGTATATGTTGGCTTACCGAGACGGAGAAATCATTGATTTGGCTGAAGCGTATGAACGAGACTGGCTGGACGATGAGGAGTTAGCTACAGTTCAGTGCTATCTCTATGGGATAAATAATGTGATCAGAGGAGATGAACAATGATAAAGCCAACCAAAATCCATTATATCGCCTCCATAACCCTCCTGCTCCTGTTTCTGGCGGGCTGCGGAAAGGCAGAGAATCACGTCGTCGCTCTCCCGGAACCGGAGGATACGTTGAAG
>JAFQDI010000106.1 GCA_017416055.1 Lachnospiraceae bacterium | reverse complement strand
TTATGTCAGCCCTTTACGCCGGAGGTCGCGATACCCTCGACGAAATACTTCTGACAGAAGATAAACAGGATAACTACCGGAATGATGATACTGGTGGCTGTCGCCATCACCAGCTCGTAAGGCTGATCATTGTCAGACAGCCAATAGCGTACTACCTGAGCAACCGTATACAGATCCTTCTTCACCAGGAAAATCAATGCAGACAGATAATCATTCCACAAATGGATGAAAGAAAGTACCGCAGCGGATACCATTGCCGGCTTCGTCAGCGGCATCAGTACCTGCAGGAAAATACGCATATGGCCCGCACCATCAATTTTCGCCGCCTCCGTCAGATCATCCGGAAGTCCCAAATAGAACTGGCGAAGCATAAAGATCGTCGTAACGTTAAACCACGCAGGCATAATCAACGCCCAAAGATTATTGTAAAGTCCGATCTCATAGAACAGCATATAGCGCGGGATAATCGTCACCTGATTCGGAATCATCATCGCCGCCATAAAGAGACCAAACACAATGTTTTTACCCTTAAATCGAATCTTTGCGAACGAGTATGCCGCCATCGAGGAAACCAGGAGCATTCCTCCGGTTCCGCCCACCACAATCAGGATAGAATTCAAATAGGACTTGGCCAAAGACACCGTCTCGTCCAACCATACAATGGCATAATTATCCCATTTCCAATCCCCGGAAGGGAGCCAGTTCGGCCAAAACACCTCTCTGCTGTATTTGAAGGAAGTCAAAATCATCCATACCAACGGCAGAGCAAACGCGAGCGCAACCACGCCGAGAAGAATCGAACAAATCAGCTTGCCGATAAATTTCTTCTGTTTCATGATCCCATTCCTCCCTCTTTAATAATGAACCCATTTTTTCTGTCCCCAGAAATTAATGGCCGTAACAATCAAAATAATCACCAGAAGCACCATTGCCTCCGCGCTGGCATATCCAAATTTGTAGAACGCAAATGCGTTTTCATAAATCTCGTATACCATGGAAGTATTGGAGTTTCCTACATTTCCGTGAGTCATGACATCCACCGCATTAAAGATCTTGAATACGGTAATGAACTGAACCACGATCAGATAAAACGTGGTGGGTGAAATCAACGGGAAGGTGATCTTCCAGAATTTCTTCCAAGGCGTGATGCCATCGATGTCTGATGCCTCATAGAGCGTCTTAGGAACATTCTGTAACGCTGCCATGTAAATAATCAGTTCGAAACCAATCTGCACCCAAATAACAAAGATAATGATGGGAACCTTTGACCACGCAGGATCAGTAAACCAACGAATCCCCTCCGAAAGTCCGAATATTCCGGTCAAAATATTGTTCACCGCACCGGTCTCACGGAACATTACCTTAAATACCGCTGCCAAAGCAACGGAACTGGAAATGTAAGGAATAAAGAAGCAAAGACGCATGGTCTTCTTCATAAACACCTTATCATTTAACAAATACGCCAAAATCAACGCAATAATAACTGATGTCGGCACGATGGCCACCGAGTAGATCACTGTGTTCTTGATCGCCTGATGAAATGCCACATCTTTGAACAGTTTTTCAAAATTCTTAAAGCCTACAATTTTAATATTATCCCATCCGGAAAAGAAATTCCATTCGGTAATCGACAAGAAAATCGACAACACAAACGGAAACAAAACCAATCCGACAAAAATCAGCAGTGCGGGCCCGACAAATGCATATCCAAGTAAGTTTTCTTTACGTTTATTCATCGCTATTCACCTCTATATCGCAGTATGATCCTGAACCGGTTGTGCGGCACGCCCGCCGGATCACACCACACCAATCAGATTGAAAAAAGTCCTGCCGGGGACCGGCAAAAGTCGGTCCCCGAGCAGTATAAGTCAAACCGCTTGATGTAATTATTTGTTTTCGTTAATTACCTGATTAGCCAGCTTTCCGGCCTCGGTGAGTGCCTCTTCAACACCCATCTCACCATTGAATGCCTTCATTACCCACTCACTCCAGATGCTCTCGAGCTCTGCATAGCCCTTGGTAATGTAATCGCCTGCAGCGTGAAGCTCGGTGTTACCAACAACGCGCTTGAAGGACTCAACGTCGATGATCTTCGCTGCCTCTTCTTCGGAACCGAAGATCAGGTTCATCATCTCGTTTGCGTCGGTTCCCTTCCAGGTAGGCTGATGTCCTGCCAGAGGCAGATACTTACAACCATAGGAGGAGTACCACTTTAAGAATGCCCAAGCAGCCTTCTCATCCTGGCAATTCATGGTCATACCGGCATAGGAGAAGTAGTTAACGCCTGCGCCCAAGTTTTCCTGTCCCTCAGCTACGATCGGGTAAGGAGCGAAACCAACCAGAGAGTCCATTCCGTACTCTTCGGTGTTGCGCAGATAACGAGCCAGATTACAGATAATGGTGGAGTTTACACGTCCATCCGTGATGGTGAACCATGCCTTATCATTGTCTGCACGATAGGTGGAAAGCTTGAACCAAATTCCCTCGTTCTCAGCGTTGATGTACTTCTGCATCTGATCCTTTACTACCTTGGAATCGAATACGCTGGTTCCATCGGTGTTGTAGTAACGGTTCTGACCATTCATCTGATAAACAATGTTCAGCATATCCGCGATGTTCTGATAGTTGGAGCCGCCATAGGTCTTGGTGGTTCCGTCATCATTTTTCACCGTCATCTTGCGGGAAGCCTCGATATACTCATCCCAGGTCCACTCGGTAGGAAGCTCATTGTAGCCTGCTGCCTTCCATGCGTCCATGTTGATTGCCACATAATGTGTCAGACCTCCACAAGGCAGGGTGTAGTACTTTCCATCAACGGTGTAGGAATCCGTTCCCCAGTTAGCAACCAGATCGATCTGCTCTTCTTTGATCTTGTCGGTCAGGTCTTTGTACAGACCGGTCTCGGCACGGGTCATCATGTTCGCAAGACCGAAGGAAACAACCACGTCATACTCACCGGAGGTAATGGCAGTGTTCAATGCAATGTTACCATTTGCACTATTGTCGAAGGTAATCAACTCAACCTCGATGTTCGGGTAAGTCTGGTTGAACTCTGCGATCAGGTCATCCATACCCTGGTTACCCTTGAAAGGCATACCCCAGCGTACCTTACCGGAAATGGAAGTATCCTCTTCCAAAATCCAGTCATGTAAAGGATCTTCCAGACCGGACGCCTGAGATCCGCCCTCGTTTCCTGCTGCAGTGGTCTTGTCGTCCTTTCCACCACCACATCCGGCCAGTGTGCCAAGGCACAGAATGGCAACGAGAAGTAAAGCAATAAGTTTCTTCATGTTTCTTTCCTCCTTCAGGAATTTTGATTTATATTAACAGTCGTTCTGTTAATATCAGAATAAATCCGCTCTTTAAGGTCCGCTTTAGGCATTCGGAACGTTCCGAATTGATCCCAAAAATAATTTCTGCAAGATGCAGAAATCATTTTTTGCGAACACTGTCCCTAACGATCAGGTCCGGTTCAATCACCCTCAGTTCAATCGGTGCCTCCGGGTTCTCAATCCGATTCAGCATCATCTTTGCCGCAACCATGCCCATCCGCTCGCGATGGACATTCACCGAAGTCAATGGAGGGACACTGTAGAGCCCCAACACCGATGCAGAATAAGATACCACCGAAATCTCTTCCGGAACGCGAATCCCCTGCTCTGCCAAAAAGCGCATCACACCAAATGCAATTTTCTCCGTCGCGGTCACGATACCGTCAGGCCGCGCTCCGGATTCCCAGAGTTCCTTAATCGCTTGATAGCCTCCTGATCTGGTGTTTTTGTGACAATAAGCATGCCAAGTTTCAAGTTCCTCGCTCTCATGCTCTTCCATCAAACGATCCCATCCGTCAATACGGTCCTGACTGGAACTATACACGCGGGAACAGTTGATCAACGCGATCTTTCTACAGCCACTGTCCACCAACTCTTTCATCTGCAGATACGCGCCCTGAGCCACATCGTTTACCACACAGTCGATGAAGTCAAACTGACAGTTTACCCCGATCGCCGGAATCCCTTGCTGAAGAATCTTCTGTACGATCTCGTAAGTAAACAAATTTCCCAGCAAAAACACTCCGTCTACTCGTGCATTCTTCACGATCTGCGGCAGTTTTTCCTCCGCGTCCTCCAAATAATAGCGCTCAGTGATCAGTCCGTAATCCGTTCCATCCAACCCGTCCTGAATGCCATTCGTCACGTCAGGGCCAAAAAAATCTGCCACATTCCCCAACTCATCCGGCTGGTGCGCCCGCCGCTCAGTGATATTGATCACACCCAGGCACTTTGTCTCCCGTTTGCGGAGCCCCCGTGCATTATTGTTGCACACATAGCCAAGTGCATCAATCGCTTCTTCCACTCGTTTACGGGTCTCCTCCTTAATGTGAGGCCCGTTGTTTAACACTGCAGATACAGTTGTTTTGGAAACCCCCGCATACTTTGCCACGTCAATAATGGTAACCATAGCTGTCCTACCTTGTCTTTTTGCATAACTTAAGTTTATATCGTATCGTTCCGATTGTCAATATAACAAAAAACGAATCGGCAAATTCTACAACTGAACGCCGATTCGTTTGTGCAATATAACAATTTTATTCCGATGATAAATTTATCTTATTATTCTTCCTCGCGGAACAGATTAGCGCCGTATGCCTTCAGAGCATCCTGAACCTTATGGTAATCCAGTGCTCTGGGCGTTACGCCTTCGAGTGCGCTCAATGCCGCTGCGATTCCCGCTGCCTGGCCGGTCGCCAAAGCAACACCCATTACGCGGTAGGACGCATGTGCTCTGTGGGTACCGGAAATATTTCTTCCGGAGAGAAGCAGACCGTCAACACCGATGGGAAGCAAGCTGCGGTAAGGAATATCATAAGGGGTTGCGGGCTGAGAATGCTTCTCTGCCTGACCGCCGCCTGCAGGATTGTGGATGTCAATCAGGAACCATGCCTTATGTACCACTACATCGTCAAAGCGTGCGCCGAACTCCACATCGCTGTCACTGATCACATAATCACCC
>JAFQDI010000006.1 GCA_017416055.1 Lachnospiraceae bacterium | reverse complement strand
TGAGAGTACGAAGGGCAGTGAGAACATCGAAAAAACGGATGGTGCGACTGAGGGTACACAGGAGGAGACGACGGAAGCTCCTGCCGTGACGATCACCTATCCGTTGGAGAATGCAGGGTCCTTGAGATGGTTTGCAAAGGATGGTATGGATTTACCGAGTGATGTGCTGGAGGTTGCTGATTCAAAATTTCACGATAACCTGATTAAGCTGACCGGTGTGGATATTCAGTGGGAGTTTGTTCCGATTGGAGGAAACTCCAATGTGATTTATAATCTGCTCATTACCGAGGATAATTTACCTCATATCATCACGGGAAGCGGAACCCGCTATGATGAGTTGTACGAGGAAGGTATGATCTACGATCTTACCCCTTATCTTCCGGAATATGCTCCGGACTACTGGGCATGGTTGAATAAAGAAGAGAACGAACATATTCTTAACACCTTGAAGATGGAAGATGGTGCGATTGTTGCGTTCCTTTGCGGTGTTGAGGAAGGAAATTGTTACAGCAAGGGTCCCATGATTCGTAAAGATTGGTTGGATGAGTGCGGCTTAGACATCCCTTATACCTTGGAAGAGTGGGAAACGGTGTTGATTGCATTTAAAGAGAAGTACGGGATTGCGCCCTTTTCCGCAGTCAAAACTAATTGGAAGAGAGGTATTGCGTTGGCTTCCGGAACTGGCGCTCACGGAGGCCTTAGTTTCAGTATGTATGTGGAAGACGGTGTGGTTAAATGCGCACAGTTTGATGAGGAGTGGAGAGAATATATTACTACCCTTGCACGTTGGTATGAGATGGGATTGCTTTCCCCCGATATTTCCAACGAGTCCAAAAAGACTTTGTTGCCGAAGGCTGCCTCAGGTGAGCTTGGTTTTGTAATTACTGATGAAGCACACGCAACAAAGATTCCTGCAGAGACGTACAAGCAGGATCCTGAAGCGGTATGGATTTCTATTCCCTACCCGGTACCCCAGAAGGGAGATAGCGTAACGTATAGCGAGTACGAGGGAACGGATATTGACAATGTTTCTTTTATCACGAAGACTTGTACCGAAGAGGAATTGATCACGGCGATCAAGTTGCTTAACTACGGTTATACCGAGGCCGGTATTAATTTTTATAACTACGGTATTGAGGGTGAGTCCTGGGAATACGATGAGAATGGTGAGATTCGACTGATCGAATCCTTTGTAAGCCAGTATGATGATTCTGTTCAGGCTTTGAATCAGTATTCTCGTATGAACGATGCGACCTGTCCCTCCATTAAGACGAATCATTATGCTAAGATTAGATATGATGAGACTACGCTTGAGGCGTTTAAAAACTGGTCATTGAATTCGGTTGTTCTTGAGTATCGGATACCCGAGCTTCGTTATACCGCTGATGAGCGCGAGGCAAAGGCGGATATTGAAACCAGAATCGATACGTTTATGTTGCCTTTCGCAGAGAAACTGGTATTGGGACATGAAAAGATTGATGAGAACACTTGGGCGGAGATGGAGAAGGAATTGCTTGAGATGGGAGTAGAGGAACTTATCCGCATCGAACAGGCTGCTTATGACAGAGCGTTTGGAAAATGATTTTAAGAGGATGAGCAGGAGAGAGTTAATGACTTGGAGGCTGCAATTGATACTTACCTTCCTGCATTTGCAGCAAAGTGCGTGAAGGGCGAGTTTGACATTGAGGCTGAGTGGGAAAATATGCTCCAGGAGCTGAATGATCTGGGCCTGGAGGAGGTGCTCCAGATTCGTCAGGAAGTTTATGACCGTATGTACAAGGATTGATTTGTACATAACTAAACGACCGATGTTTGCAGCATTGAGCCGCTGAACTTGCTTCGGCGGCTCTGCCTTTCAGAAGGCATGTAAAAATAGACGTAAAAATTGGCTTTTTGTCGATCGGGCAATCGATGCGATTGACCTTCGCGGGGGTCGATGTTATTTTGGGACTGGTTGAGATCGGCCATCATGCGAAGGAGGAAAGGAAAAGCGATGTATACAAAGAAAAAAAGTATTTTTCAGATTATTTCAGCAGATTTCCAGCGACACAAATGGAAATACTTGATTATTATTCCGGTTATCGTTTATTTTATTCTGTTTGATTACAAACCGATGTACGGAGTAATCATTGCATTTAAACGGTACAGTGCCAGCAAAGGTGTTATGGACAGCCCCTGGGTTGGTTTGAAGCAATTCGAGCGTTTTCTGGGAGATCCCTATTTTTGGAAAACCCTGCTTCCCAACACCCTGACGATCAATATTTTGGACGTTATCTTCAGTTTCCCGGTGCCGATTCTTTTGGCGCTGCTGCTGAATGAGGTGAAAGTACCCTGGTTCAAGAAAATCATCCAGACGCTGACTTACCTGCCTCACTTTATCGCGGCGGTAGTTATGTGTGGTCTGATTGCTACATATTGTCAGACGAACGGTTTGTTCAACGATATTGCTGTCTTTTTTGGAGCAAGGCGCAGCAATCTGTTGGCTGACTCGGACAACTATTATTTTATCTATACTGCTTCGGATATCTGGAAGAGTGCCGGTTGGGGCTCCATTCTGTATCTGTCTGCATTGGCAGGAATTGACCAGGATCAGTACGAGGCAGCAAGAATTGACGGTGCGGGACGCTTTAAGCAGTTGATTTATATCACTCTGCCCGGTTTGTCCTCCATGATCATCATGAAGCTGATCATGCGTGTCGGCCACTTGTTAAAAGGCGGCGGACAGAAAACCCTGTTGCTGTACCAGCCACTGACTTACGATGTGGCAGATGTGATCTCCTCGTATGTATACCGAAAAGGTATGGTTGATGGAGATTACAGTTTTTCCACTGCGGTTGGTATGTTTAACTCGGTGATCAATATCATTTTGCTGGTGAGCGCGAATAAGGTCGCAAAGAAGGCCGGTGATTCCGGAATATTCTAAAGGGAGGAGGAAGACAATGGCTAAGGCAGATAAAAGAAAAAATAAGATTAGAAAGACAGCTGAAGACCATGTCATGGACATAATTGTCACGGTTGTTCTGATAGCGTTCACGTTGATTTGCATTTATCCTATTTGGTACGTAATTGTCGGCTCCTTTACCAGTTCCAGTGAACTGGTGCAGAACCCCGGATTCCTTCTGTGGCCGAAAAAGGTTGTTACGAGTGCTTATCAGTATGTATTCTCGCATCAGCTTTTGATTGGCGCATACGGAAATACAATCAAGATTCTGTTGACCTCTATTCCGATCAATATTGTGCTGACATTGATTCTCGGCTATTTCATGGCATGTGAGGGTATGTTCTGGAAGAAGGCGATCATCAGCTTTGTAATGTTTACCATGTTCTTTGGTGGCGGTCTGATCCCGAGCTATCTGAATATTCGTGACCTCGGACTGTACAACACACATTGGGCGGTAATTCTCCCGGGAGCACTGGGCATTGGAAATGCGATTATTGCGAGAAAGTCGATAGAGGCGATTCCCAACAGCTTGATGGACGCAGCTTACATGGACGGTGCGAATGACTTCCAGATCATCTTTAAGGTAATTATGCCGCTGATCAAACCTACCGTTGCGGTTTTGGTTCTGTACTACGGTGTAGATATCTGGAATGATTGGTTCAAGGCATCTATCTATCTGAAAGAGAACAAAGATATGCCCCTGCAGAATATTCTGCGTCACATTCTGACGGCAGGTGCCGGAATTCCCGGCATCGGCAATGAGAATGGCGAGGAATTCGAGGAGACCATCAAGTACGCGGCGATCATCGTCAGTACGGTGCCGATCCTCTGTGTATATCCTTTCCTTCAGAAGTACTTTGCGAAGGGTGCTTTGGTTGGTGCGGTTAAGGGTTGATTCTCTGGCATTATCTACAAAATCAGCAGGG
>JAFQDI010000105.1 GCA_017416055.1 Lachnospiraceae bacterium | reverse complement strand
TCTTTTGGGAGAGTCGAATTAATGTGGAATCTATACACCATTGGGGCGAGACTTTCGCCCCTTTTTACGTTTTTCTTTTCATGTTTATATCGATGGGAGAGTCGCGGTGAAGATACCACTGTCGTCTGATAAAAAATGATAACACAGATGAATTTTTGTTTTCGTTTTTTGTTGTTTTGTTTGTGTTGTCGTGGTATAATACAAAAGAAAACATTAAACATAATGTGTTATCGTTTATTGGAGGTAGAACGTTGGAATATAAAGAAATCGTAAAGAACGTAATTAGAGCTAACGGCGGTATTGCGAAGCTGTCTGCACTCACATCCGCCGATGTGCCAAAAGAAAAGATATATAAGTTGTGCGCAGACGGCTTTCTTCAGCGTGTACGCCAAGGCTATTATCAGCTTGCAAATGAACGGATACTTTCTGATGAGCAGGTAATCGCTTCTACTATTCCCGAAGCGATCATCAGTATGGAATCGGCGCTGTTCCGCTATGGATACAGCGATTTTATGCCGAGGGTTTGGTCTGTTACCGTGCCAAGAAGTGCATCTCGCAGGCTGAATACGTCCGTGCCGATAAAGGTTTATTACGTCAAAGATGATATCTACAATCTCGGCAAGACCGCGATCACCGAAAACAACGTCACCTTTGCCATTTACGACCGTGAGCGCACCATCTGTGATATGTTCAAGCATCGTGGCAAGGTGGATAACGAAATGTTCAGCAAGGCTGTAAACGCCTATGCAAACGATACACAGAAAAATCTTAAAGCTCTTTCCGATTACGCAAAGAAGCTGAGGGTTTATAAAAAAGTAACAGAACTGATGGAGGTACTGCTCAATGGCTGATATTGCAACATCCGTACTTGCACGCCTTAAAAACAAGGCTAAGGATAGTGGTAGAAGCTACCAGCTTTGCTTGCAGCTCTTTTGCCAGGAAGAGTTTTTAAGACGACTTGAAAAATCCAAATATGCAGAAAATCTCGTGTTAAAGGGCGGTCTGTTTATCTATTCTTTGACTAACTTTGACAGCCGTGTAACGGTTGACGTTGATTTCTTGCTCAAAAAGATACCCAGCACGCCAGAGCGGCTAACAGCCCTTATCGAGGAGATTATAAGCACCGATACAGGTAACGATTTCATTACCTTTGAGATTAAGGCTGTTGCACCTATTTCCCTTGCTAAAAAGTATGCGGGCATCGGCGTATCAATCGTTGCTCATATTAAGAATACAAGAACACCCTTTAGTATTGATTTTGGTGTTGGCGATGTTATCGTACCGAGGCAGGAAAAACGCAAGATCCCCACACAGCTTGAGGATTTCGATGCTCCGTCGGTCAATACCTACTCTCTTGAAACAACGATTGCCGAAAAGATGGATGCAATCCTCAGTCTGATGGAATTTTCAAGCAGAATGAAGGATTATTACGATATTTACTACCTTGCAAACAAGTTTGACTTTGACGGTGCTACGCTGACTGAGGCACTGAAAAAGACTTTTGAGAACCGCCTACATACCTTTACCGCAGAGCAGTTTGAGCAGGTTATGGCTTTTGACAATGACGAAGCGATGCAAAAGAAATGGAAAGCTTTTGTCCGTAAAATCGAAACCAAGACCGATGATTTCGGAAAAGTAATTGAAACAATAAACCTTTTCCTTGCAGAACCCTTCAAAGCGGCAGTAGAAAACACTAACTTCATCGCCAAGTGGACTGCAACGGATAATAAGTGGAAATAAACACATTAGACAATGAATACGTTTAAACAAACCGAGGGCGGTGCATCGCACCGCCCTCGAACTATATCATCTAACTACAGATCAGCCTCTGGTCTTTCCGCCGCCTACGGTCACGATGATACCGTGAACGAAGCTTGCACGGTCACTTGCCAGGAATGCTGCAGTGTTGGCAACCTCAGACAGCTTTCCGTCGCGTCCTAACGGGATGGAGCTGGTTTTCGTGTAGCCCTCGCGGAGCTGCTCAACGGTGATACCGCGGGTGTAAGCCAGTGCCTCCTCGTAAGCCAGGGTACGCAGGCCGGTCGCCTCCAGAATACCGGGAGCGATACCAACCACGCGGATACCCTTGCGTCCCAGTTCCTTTGCCCAGGAGCGGGTCAGGGAGTTCACTGCGTTCTTCGTAGCAGCGTATACGCTCTGTCCCTCGGAGCCTTCAAGACCGGACTCGGAGGACATGTTGATGATGACACCCTTGCCCTGCTTCAACATCTGGCGAGCAGCAGCCTGTGCGCAGAAGAATACGCCCTTCAGGTTTACGTTCATCACCTTATCCCAAGTGGCCTCGTCCAGCTCGTACCGGTTGCCCTCGTCAACGAGCAGACGGGGAAGATTGATACCTGCGTTGTTGATGATGACATCAACGGAACCGAAGGTCTTAACAACCTTATCGATCATAGAATCAACGCTTTCCTTGCTGGTAACGTTGGTCACTACATACAAAAACTGTCCTTCCTTCGCGTCAAACTGAGGCGGGTTGGGGTTCATATCACAAACGGTGACATTTGCACCGTCAGCCAAAAACTCTTTCGCGATTGCATAACCGATACCGGATGCGCCACCGGTAATTACTACAGATTTGCCTTCAAGGCCAAGCCATGAATTGTCCATGTCCATATCCTCCTGTGATCATCAAACGGCCGTATATTCCACGGCTCATATTCTATGCGTTACAATTTTAACACGAGTTTTCCGGTGGGTCAAGTCATTGACGGCAAAAAGATAATGTGATAAATTGTAAGTATGTGAGATGTTTTTGGCAAAATACGATGAAAACGAGGTGATTGATATGAACACCATTAAGATTGATAGCAAGCAGGCAGTATTGATCGCTCATCGTGGTTTGAGCGGCATTGAGAAGGAAAACACGAACTCCGCGTTTGTGGCGGCGGGAAATCGCAGCTACTACGGAATTGAGACGGATATTCATATGACGCTGGACGGTAAAGTGGTCGTGTTCCATGATGACTGGACCGGACGCATCTGCATCGACAATATGGAGGTGGAGAAGACGACCTTCGATTGTCTACGTGGATTGAAGTTTACTGACCGAGACGGGGTGAAGGGCAGGAACGATCTGGTGATGCCTGAACTTTCGGAGTATATCCGCATCTGCAAAAAGTACGAGAAGGTTTGCGTTCTTGAGCTGAAGAATCCTTTCTCTGAGGAGGATATTCACAAGGTATGTGAGATCATTGAGGCGGAAGAGTACATGGATCATGTGATATTCATCTCCTTCTGCATGGAGAATCTGCTGAAGCTGCACGTGAAGTATCCGAACCAGCCTGCACAGTATCTGTGCAGAGAGTGTGACGGGGATCTGATCGACCTGATGGTTCGTGAGAATCTGGATCTGGATATCAAACACAGCGGTTTGAGCCCTGAATTGATCGAGAAGCTGCATGCAGCAGGCGTGAAGGTGAATTGTTGGACCGTGGATGATCCGGAGAGAGCGGCTGAGTTGATTAGCTGGGGTGTGGATATGATCACCACGAATATTTTGGAAGGAACGAATTAAGGTCAAAAGGACAGACATTGCCTGCAAAATCGGGAACGAATGGCGCAGAGACTTGAGAGACAGAGGATTTACCGAAAGTGAGAAGGAGAAATGTGATGAAACAGCCCAACATTATCTGGTTTTGTACCGATCAGCAGCGCTACGACACTATCGGTGCGCTGGGAAACCCTTACTTGCATACTCCGAATCTGGACAGACTGGTCCGCGAGGGAGTTGCGTTTACGAAGACTTATTGTCAGAACCCGATCTGTACACCCAGTCGCAGTAGCTTCCTGACCGGACGTTATCCGAGAACCACCCGTTCTTCCATCAATGGAAACGATCATTTCTCTAAGGATGAGGTACTGGTGACCAGAATGCTGGCGGACGGAGGCTATGACTGCGGTCTGATTGGCAAGCTTCATCTGACCTCCCATTACCGCCGCGAGGAGGAGCGTGTGGACGATGCATACACCTACTGGGAGTATAGCCCACAGCCTTGCGACGACTGGCCGGAGGGCGTGAATCGATACATTGAGTGGCTGAAGGAGAAGGGCGTTGACTGGCACAAGGAATATCAGATGCCCTGTGAGTGGCCACCCCGCGGAAATTATAAGCTGCCGGAGCGCATCAAGGGAATGAAGCCCGAGGATCACCAGACCACCTGGGCGGTGGAGAAGGCGATCGAGTACATGGAGAATCATGATCCGGAGAAACCGTTTTGTCTGAGTGTGAATATTTTCTATCCCAACCCGCCCTTTGACCCGCCCACCGTGTACAAGGAGCGTCTGAAAATCGACGATATGCCTCTGCCGTTGTGGAAGGAGGGCGAGCTGGACAACAAACCCTTCGCGCACAAGGATTGTTATCTGAACGGTTCTCAGAACGGCATGATCAACGATACTGTCTCCATGACCGACGCGGAGAAGCGGGAGACCACCCGTGATTACTACGCGCAGATTGAGCTGATCGACGACCAGATGGGAAGACTGCTCAATTATCTGGATGAGACCGGGAAGCGAAAGGATACCATCGTGGTCTTTATGAGTGACCACGGCGAGATGCTGGGCGATCACGGTATCTATTGGAAGGGTGGCTACTGCTACGAGGGACTGGTGCATGTTCCGCTGATTATTTCCTGTCCGGGATTGATCTTGGAGAATGTTCAGTCGAATGCGCTGGTGGAGCTGGTTGACGTGGCCCCCACGCTGTTGGAACTGGCCGGACTGCCCGTTCCCGGATACATTCAGGGCAAGTCTCTGGCGTCGATCCTCACCGGAAAAGCCGATCCGAATTATCACAAGGATGGTGTCTACTGCGAGTATTATTTTTGTGCGATGCTGATGCACAAGATTTACTCCACCATGTACTTCGACGGACGCTACAAGGTTGCGGTACATCACGGCGAGCAGATCTGTGAGCTCTATGATCTGGAGAAAGACCCGAACGAATTTGAGAATCTGTGGAATAATCCAAAATACGCGACGCTGCAGAACGAGATGGTGAGGAAGTGCTTCGACCATGCGATTCTGTGCAATGTGGATACGACTCTGGGAAGAAGTTTTAACTACTAATTGCCGAATGAAACATGGTTGTACTCCCGGCTGTCTGAGGATGGCCGGGATTTTTTCTGGGTGAGGGTTCTGAACAAAGGCCGACGAAAGTGAAAAATACTCTTGCCAAAACATGGCTTATATGCTATTATATAGACAAAGCACATGTTCTTTAACTTCTCAGGCGAAATCGCCGTTCTATGATCATTTCTGAATCATTCTAAGAACCATCGATGCTTTTAAGATCCAATTTGACAAAGCAGAAGGTTCTTCGGGATAGCAGTTAATGAGAGTGCCTTCTGCACCATTTCATTGCAGGAGGTAGTGGCGATGAGTATTGAACAGTTTGTTACTGAGGATGAAGACGTGGTTGACGGGAGAGTCAATCGAAATTACAAGGATTCCGTGTTTCGGATGCTGTTTCGGGACAGAAGTGCGTTGCTGAGTCTGTACAATGCATTGAATGGCTCGGACTATTAGGACCCGGACGAGTTGGAAGTGAATACGCTGGAGAATGCGATCTATCTGGGCAGGAAGAATGATGTTTCCTTTGTGATTGACAGCCGGTTGAACCTCTACGAGCATCAGTCTACATTCAATCCGAATATGCCGGTGAGAGATCTGTTTTATGTTTCCAAGTTGTATTCGAAGATAACGGATGAGATGAATTTATACAGCAAGCGGGCGGTCAAGATTCCGTTTCCTCAATTCATTACGTTTTACAATGGGGTGGAGGAGCAGCCGGAGAGGCAAGTACTAAAGCTCTCCGATTTGTATCCGGATGTAGGAAAGGAATTTTTGCGGGAGGCGTACGCGTCTAATCGGATGTTTTCCAAATTGGAATTGGATGTGTTGATGATCAATATCAACAAAGGGAAAAATCAAGAGCTGATGGAGCAGTGCCGATTGCTGTATGAGTACACCGTTTATGTTGAACGCGTACGTGAGTATGCGCTGCTGTACGATTTAGAGACAGCGGTTACCATGGCAGTGGATCATTGCATCCGTGATGGGATCTTGGCGGATTTTCTACGAAAGTGCAGGGCGGAGGTAATCAGTATGAGCATCTTTGAGTACAACGAAGAAGAACATTGGAGACGAATCGAACAGGAAGAACGTGAGTTTGGAAGAGAAGCCGGAAGACTTGAAGGACTGGAGGAAGGACGACGTGAGGGACTTGAAGCGGGAAGAATCGAGGGCCGTGAATCTGGAAAAGCCGAGGGAAGAGCAGAAGGGCTTGTTAGAGCCTTACAGGCCTTGCTGAGCACCAAAGGTGAGCTTACAGAGGATTGTGCACTTTGCTTCGGTCGCAGACTGACCCGAATGTGCTTGAGAAATGGTTTTCAATCGCGTTGAAGATGAGGTCGGTGGACGAATTTGTACATAAGATAGGATAAAATCACCCGGGCGAGGCTCATGAACCTTGCCCGGGATTTTCGTTAAGCGTGGCGAATTTAGAAAATCAATACATAATCTTTTCGCTGTTGAACATTTTCGTCAATACCATTACCATCACGCCACAGCATGCCAGATTGGTACCAACGGTGATCGCGATATGCACCGCATCATAGGAGAAGGAAAAAATTCCACTCATGCACTGCGCGCTGTTGTACAGTGGGATCAGATACATTGCCGCGTCCGAGGCGGTTCCACCGGTGAACATGCCGGACACTCCGACGAGCATCACAATGATCATCAGTGGCATGATCATGGTGGAGGCTTCTTTGACCGTCTTCGCGAAGGCAGAGATCACAGCGATAGCGGAGACCATTACCAGCACGGTGGAAAGGATGACCACCAGAAGCAGAATATAGTCTTGCACACCATATACGGAAGCACTTAAGCCGTCCAAAGAACCTTCCAGAAGCTTCGGGATGGAGAGCATTGTGCCAAAGAAACTGGACAGTCCGCCCAAGAGAGCAATTGTGCTCAGGCTGAATATCTTACCCATCGCCAGCGAACTACGCTTCATGGGGGTTACCAACAGGGTGGCGATGGTTCCGCGCTCCTTTTCGCCGGCGATGGATTCCGGCGCGATGGA
>JAFQDI010000104.1 GCA_017416055.1 Lachnospiraceae bacterium | reverse complement strand
TATCGCTTCTAATCTCCGCTTTGTTTGATAAAGGAGGAATTACCTTTGGCTGGAAGAGAATATCCATTGGAGAGAACCAGAAACATTGGTATTATGGCGCACATCGATGCAGGTAAGACTACCCTGTCCGAGCGTATTCTGTACTATACCGGTGTTAACTACAAGATCGGTGATACCCACGTAGGTACCGCTACCATGGACTGGATGGCCCAGGAGCAGGAGCGTGGTATTACCATCACATCTGCAGCTACCACCTGTCATTGGACTCAGCAGCAGTTCGCCAAGGAGAAGCCCGGTGCACTGGAGCATCGTATCAACATTATCGATACTCCCGGACACGTAGACTTCACCGTAGAGGTTGAGCGTTCACTGCGTGTACTTGACGGTGCAGTCGGCGTATTCTGCGCAAAGGGTGGTGTAGAGCCTCAGTCTGAGAACGTATGGCGTCAGGCTGATACCTACAACGTACCCCGTATGGCATACATCAACAAGATGGATATCATGGGTGCAGATTTCTACGGCGCTGTAGATCAGATTCGTAACAGACTTCGTAAGAATGCCATCATCCTTGAACTGCCGATCGGCAAGGAGGATGAGTTCAAGGGCATCATCGACCTGTTCGAGATGAAAGCTTATATTTACAATGACGATAAGGGTGAGGATATCACCGTTACCGACATCCCTGCAGATATGCAGGATGATGCAGAGCTGTATCGTACTGAGCTGGTAGAGAAGATCTGCGAGCTTGACGATGACCTGATGATGGAGTATCTTGAGGGCGAGGAGCCTTCCGTAGAGGCTCTGAAGGCAGCTCTTCGTAAGGGAACCTGCGAGTGTACTGCAGTTCCCGTATGCTGCGGTTCCGCATACCGCAACAGAGGTATCCAGAAGCTTTTGGATGCTATCCTTGAGTATATGCCCTCCCCTGTTGACATCCCCGCAATCAAGGGTGTTGACATGGATGGAAACGAGATTGAGAGACATTCCTCTGATGAGGAGCCTTTCTCCGCTCTGGCATTCAAGATTATGGCTGACCCCTTCGTAGGTAAGCTTGCTTACTTCCGCGTTTACTCCGGTACCATGAACTCCGGTTCCTACGTACTGAACGCAACGAAGAATAAGAAGGAGCGTATCGGCCGTATCCTTCAGATGCATGCAAACAAGAGAATGGAGCTGGACAAGGTTTACTCCGGCGATATCGCAGCAGCAGTAGGCTGCAAGTTCACCACCACCGGTGATACCCTTTGCGATGATCAGCACCCTGTAATCCTTGAGTCCATGGAGTTCCCTGAGCCCGTTATCGATATCGCTATCGAGCCTAAGACCAAGGCTGGTCAGGACAAGATGGGTGAGGCTCTTGCAAAGCTTGCAGAGGAGGATCCTACCTTCCGTGTGTCCACCAACCATGAGACCGGACAGACCATCATCGCTGGTATGGGTGAGCTTCACCTGGAGATTATCGTTGACCGTCTGCTTCGCGAGTTCAAGGTTGAGGCAAACGTTGGTAAGCCTCAGGTAGCATATAAGGAGTCCTTCGGCGGTCGCGTTGAGGTTGATTCCAAGTACGCTAAGCAGTCCGGTGGACGTGGACAGTATGGTCACTGTAAGGTGATCTTCGAGCCCATGGATCCCAACGGCGAGAAGACTTACGAGTTCGTAAGCACCGTTGTCGGTGGTGCTATTCCGAAGGAATATATCCCCGCAGTTGATGACGGTATTCAGGAAGCAATGAAGTCCGGTGTTCTGGGCGGATATGAAGTTCTTGGTGTTAAGGCAAACTGCTATGACGGTTCCTACCACGAGGTTGACTCCTCCGAGATGGCATTCCACATCGCTGGTTCCATGGCATTCAAGGATGCAATGAGAAAGTCCAACCCCGTACTTCTTGAGCCGATCATGCGAGTTGAGGTTAGCACTCCCGAGCAGTATATGGGAGATGTTATCGGTGATATCAACTCACGCCGTGGTCGTATCGAGGCATTCGAGGACATCAACGGCGCGAAGCTGATCAAGGGATACGTTCCGCTTGCTGAGATGTTCGGATATGCAACTGACCTTCGTTCCAAGACTCAGGGTCGTGCATCCTATTCCATGTTCTTCAACAACTTCGAGAAGGTTCCGAAGAACGTACAGGAAAAAGTTCTTGCTGAAAAAGCAAAATAATTGAAATAGGTCTTGAAAAATAAAGACTTATGCAATATAATAAACTCAGTTTACTTTGCAAACTATGAAAACACCCTAATAGGGAAAGTTTAAGGAGGATTTCAAAAATGGCTAAAGCTAAGTTCGAAAGAAGTAAGCCCCATTGTAACATTGGTACCATTGGCCACGTAGACCATGGTAAGACCACTCTGACCGCTGCTATCACCTACACTCTGAACAAGAGATATGGTCTGGGCGAGCAGGTTGCATTCGACAAGATCGACAAGGCTCCCGAGGAGCGTGCACGTGGTATCACAATCTCCACCTCTCACGTAGAGTACGAGACCCCTACCCGTCACTACGCACACGTAGACTGCCCCGGACATGCTGAC
>JAFQDI010000103.1 GCA_017416055.1 Lachnospiraceae bacterium | reverse complement strand
TCTTTCTGTTTTCTCATAGGGCGAAGCCTGCGATTGAAAAGCCGCGAAGCAGGTTTAAAGCATGACTCATGAAAAATCATGAGCCTACGTTATCAGATCATGTGGGGATTGAAAAAGAGTGTAGATTGTGATACTGAGCGGAATGAGGGGTATCCAAAAAACAACCTTGACAGATCCGATGGTTTCCAGTATACTATTTGCATAGGTATCTACCTATATCTGATTCAATTCTTTTTTCACATTTGGCGCTTCAGCCACAGTTCAATCAACAACAAAATATGGACGGCAGAAGCGGCGTTTCCATGAGCGGCTTCTGCTTGCGATTGGAGGAATGTTCATGGGAATGGAAAATGATGCGATGCTGGATTTTCTGCGTGATGACCGCCGCTTTGCGGATCTGTTTAACGGAGGGCTGTTCGACGGGGAATGTGTTGTGGTAGCATCCGAGTTACAGGAAGCGGGCGAGAACTACACGCAGTACAGAGATGAGAGCAACGATGTACAGAAGAAGCATAAGCGAAAACAGAGAAAACCATCGGTGACACGCACTCGCGACATCAAAAAGCGTTTGAAATCGGGGGCAGAGTTGCGGATTCTGGCGGTCGAGGAGCAAAGCATTGTCGATTATACCATGCCGTGGCGGTGTATGAATTACGATGCACTGGAATACGGTAGACAAGTGCGAAACCGACAGCGGGAAAACGAGAGTATCGTACCTTACGAAAGCGAAAAAGAGCGGCTTTGCCGATTCAGGAAAACAGACCGGTTATCTCCGGTTTACACGGTTTGCCTATATCACGGTGCGGAAATCTGGGACGGAGCAAGAAGTCTTCAGGAGATGATTGAGTTTGGAAGTGATAACGAGAAAACGATGTGGGAACAGAAATTTTCGGATTATCGGATGCAGTTGATTTGTGTGAATGAGCTGAGGGATTTCACAAAGTTTACTACGGAACTGAAGGAACTATTTGGAATCATGGCGTTTCGCAGGGACAAACAGGGGATGAAGCGGTTTCTGGAAGAACATGATGAGTACAAACGATTAAACGGAGAAACTGCCCGAGCCATCGGTGCGGTGATGGGAGTGAGTACATTTATGGAAAATGATGAAAGGTTTAAGACGAAAGGGGGATATGATATGTGTCAGGCAATCAAAGAGATGTGGATGGACGGATGGAATGATGGAGTCAACGAGGGAATCAGTCAGGGAATCAGTCAGGGAATCAGTAGGGGAGTGAATTTGAGTGCACTGGTTTTTCGGACAATCAATTCAGGCTTTACGGACAATTGGCAGATTGCTGAATTGTGTGAATGTACGGTGGATGATGTGGTCGAAATCAGAACAGTATTCGGGATATAAACAATAAGGAGATGCCAAAGATGAAGAACTTAATTCAGCAAATCGAGAGCTATATTCCGCAGGGAGAGCAGGAAGCTCGCGACAAGGAACAGATGCTTCGCTTCATGAAGGCGAACCCGGATTGTCTGGACCGGGAAAATGAGATTGCACATTTCACCGCATCAATCTGGACAGTAAACCGGGATCGCACCAAGACCCTGATGGTATATCACAACATTTATGATTCCTGGTCATGGATCGGGGGCCATGCGGATGGGGAGGAGGATCTCTGTGCAGTAGCGTTGAGGGAACTGTGGGAAGAGACCGGTGTGCGGCATGCAAGGTTGGTGAGCCGGGAGATTTTCAGCTTGGAAACGCTGACCGTAGATGGTCATATTAAGAGAGGGCACTATGTGCCGAGTCATCTGCATCTTAATGTCACATATCTTGCGGAAGCGGACGAGGATGAGCAGTTAGTTTTCAATGTAGCGGAGAACAAGGGTGTGAAATGGTGGACGTTTGAGGAGGCACTTAAGGTATCCACCGAACCATGGATGGTGGAGCACATCTATCAGAAATTGATCGATAAATGTGGCAGGATGTGAGATGTCATGTTCTGTCGGCACAGGGGAGGTCGGGGAATAGACAGACCAAAAGCAGGGAGGCCGTGATTCAGTTGAGTTTCGGTCTCCCTGAGTTGTTTTAGAGAAAAAAGGAGTAGGAACAGATGATTGTTCGCATTGACCGACAGTCGCGACGATCGGAACGGAGGGTGGATTACACACTGCATGCGTTAGGAAGAAGTCGCCAAACTACGCGAAGTAAGGTCAATATGAGTAAAAAAATAGGCAACATATGCATAGGTTTACGGAGAAAACTGTGATAAATTATACATAACTGAAGGACTTGATTGTTAGACTGTAAGAAAGGAGAGGTTTGAAAAATGGAAAAGAAATTGTACCAAGGGATATATGCAGCGTTGATCACCCCTTACACAAAAACGGGCGAGGTGAATTATAATCAACTTCAAAAGCTGGTAAATCATCTGCTGGAGCAAGGCATCGCCGGATTTTATGTGGGAGGCAGCACCGCAGAAGCATTTTTGCTTACCGAAGAAGAGCGGAAAGGGATACTGGAGGCGGTAGTTGAGGCGAACGAAGAAAAGGGAACCGTGTTTTCTCATGTAGGCGCGATATCTACAGACATGGCAATTCGTCTGGCAGAGCATGCGGAAGAGACGGGTGTGGACGCAGTATCTGCGGTTGCTCCTTTTTATTACAATTTTACGGAAAAAGAAATTATCAATTATTACTGTGATATTATGCGATCAACGGACTTGCCGATGATTGTATATAACATTCCCAGCTTCAGTGGCTTTACACTGACGGAGAGTGTGTTAAATGAATTGAAAAAGAAGGGGAATGTTGCTGGAGTGAAGTTTACATCACCGGATTTCCTGTTGCTTCAGCAGATTAGAGCAAATAATCCGGAGCTGTCTGTCTTTAACGGATTTGATCAGATGCTTTCGGCAGGCTTGATTATGGGGGCGACCGGTGCCATTGGAAGCACCTACAATTGTTTGGCACCGATTGCCTGCAGAATATATGATTCGTTCCAAAACGGCGAGACAGATCAGGTTGAATATGCACAGAATTTGCTAAATCGTGTTTTGATGGTAATGCGAAAATATGGTGTATTTTCATCCATTAAAACACTATTGGAGTTTGAGGGAATTGAATGTAACGGATGTAGAAAGCCGTTTTCCCAAATGACTGAAGATGGACGAATCGAATTGAAGAAAGTGTATGAAGACGTGATGGGATGCACGGCCCGGTGGAAAAAATAGATGATCCGTGAAAGGATTGAAACGGAGGAAACTGCTGTGTTGAAGATGATGAAGAACAGAGTGTGGCGTCCGTTTGTGGGAGGCAGACTTCTGGACGAATTCCAAGGCATTTATCCGGCTGAGGACGGTCATTATCCTGAGGAGTGGGTGTGTTCTACCGTGAAAGCAACGGATGGAACGGGACTGTCGTATTTAGCGGACGGAAGAACGCTAAAGGAGGTCATAGGCTATGATCTGGATGTACTGGTTAAGGTTCTGGACAGCAGCAGTCGACTGATGATTCAGGTTCACCCGGACAGAAAACACGCCATGGACTATTTTGGGTCACCTTACGGAAAAACGGAGGCATGGTATATTCTGGACACCCGCGTAATTGATGGGGTTGAGCCCTACGTTTTGCTGGGATTTCGGGAAGGGGTTACACGGGAGCGGTGGATGAATTTGTGCGAAGCGCAGGATGTGGAGGGAATGTTGTCCTGTCTGCATCGGATTCGCGTGCATCCGGGAGAACTCTATTTTGTTCCCGGCGGAGTACCGCATGCGATGGGATCCGGAGTTTTCTTTGTGGAAATTCAGGAACCTACGGACATCACGCTCAGGGTAGAAAGACTCAGCCCGGATGGGCGGACACTGTTGGATAAAGAGATGCACCAGGGGATTGGGTTTTCTCGGATGTTTGATTGCTTTCATTATGAAGGGCTGTCATTGAATGAGATGTTGAAAAAATATCGGCTCGAAACATCGGCGGATGGAAAATTGATCACAAAGAAGCACACGCCATATTTTTCCATGGAGCTTCTTACTGTTCAGGAGCAGGCAGTTGTCACGGTGGAAGATTATGCAATTGTACTGGTTTTGGATGGACCGGACAGAGGATCCGAATATTTTCTGCAGGAAAGTACATGCTTTTGTGGCGGACAACAGTTGCTGATATGCCGAGGGAAATCCGGAGCGGAAAGAGAGGGCTGATAACGTCTCCGAGGCGTTGCGGGAATTCGGGAGAAATGTGTCAGAAAGGACGATGAAGGGATGGCAAAACGAATAGAAGGTCAGTGGGAACGGATTATTGCGCGCGAGCGTTATGGAGATTATCGGGAATATCGTATTCCGGGAATTCTTCCCACCCCCAATGGTCTGCTGCTGGTGTGTGAGGGACGATGCGGAGAGGGAGAAAAAAAACTGGGCGATTGGGGGGACATTGATATTCTTGTTCTGAGAATTGAGTCGGACGGGGAAGCACGGGAGGTTTTGCGGATAGGAGAAAGCAGCCAGCTGCCAAACGGAACGATGCGGACGCACAATAATCCGGTGCTGATTCCGGATGGGGAACGGATTCACCTGATTTATCACAGGAATTATCGGGAAGTGTTCATGGTCACCAGTGAGGATGAAGGAAAGACTTGGTCTTGTGCCAGAGAGATTACGGAGACCTATCGGCGGTTTGATTACCCGTGGACGGTCAGCGCAACAGGCCCCGGACATGGTATCCGGATGAAAACGGGCCGGCTAGTGGTTCCGATATGGGTGGCCAACGGAAAAGAACGGGAAAACGGCACCAGAGAACATAAACCGGCAGTGGCGGGCTGTATTTACAGCGATGACCATGGTATTACATGGCAAACAGGTCATCTGGTACAAGGGGTGATCAGTGCGAATGAAACCGCAGTGGTGGAACTTTCAGACGGGAAATTGCTGTTTTGTTACCGCAATCGCAATCCGGAGTTTCGGCGGGTGATCGGAATCTCCTCGGATGGAGGCGAAACACTGGAAAGACAGTTTGTTTCAGATGAGCTGAGAGATCCTAGATGTTTTGCCGGCTTGGATGCTTGCGCTGACGGGATATTGTTTGTTAATTGCGATTCGGAAGAGAAGCGCACCAATTTAACCGTAAAGTTTTCTTCAGATGAGGGAAACACATGGGAAAGCATTTGGGAAGTGGACAAAATGGGCGGATATGCCGACATCGCTGTTGTTGGGGAAGAGATATACCTGTTCTATGAGCGGACAGGATATGAGCCTCGCTCGGTCAGGGAATTGGTGTTAAAAAAAGGAAAACTGATTTCTGAATCTCAAAGCGAATGAGAAGTTGTATGTGCGTTGCGTTTGTATTGGAGAGGTGTTTGACCGGTGGCCGCCTTAAAAACGCGACAAAAGTATGAAATGCTGCTGAAACCACAGTTTTCGCTAATCTCACTTATGGCCAGATTGCCGGACGAGAGCATGGTTTGCGCAAAGATAATTCTTGTTTGCAAAATGTAATTCATGATGGTTGTATTCATATTTTTCTTAAACAATCGGCATAGATAACATTTGTTGACATGCACCTCTTGGCAGATATCATCGAGGGTAATACTTTCGTGAATATGTTTGTTAATATAATCTACGACCAGAGAGAGAGAGTCTGAAGCAGAGGTGATTTTTTCTAACTCATAATCTTTTAAGTATCCGAGGAGGCGCAAAATGCCGCTGAGACAGGAAGGAAAGGAGAAGAAATCGTTTCCAAAGAGGCAGTAAGATTCCTGAAGCTCTTGAAACAAAATATCCAGTTTGGGTTGTATTTCCTCCGGAATATGGGAATAGATAACCGCATTTTTAAAATGCATACCTAGGCTGGGAGGAAATAGGGATAGGATTTTTTTGAAGGTTTCAACAGGAAAAAAGACTTTGCTCCGTTCGTAAGTATCTGCGACACTCGGAAGGGTATAGTGATAGTGGTTAGCGGGAATAAGGAACAGACGACCTTTGTTGATGGGATAGGTTTGATCACCGAAAACAATGCTGCCACCATCTGAATGCATGTAAATAATGGTGACATCGTTGTTGGAATGCCAGCAATTGTAGTATTTGTCTTTGCCGGTGGCGCGATAAAAGAATTTGGACTTCATAAAATGTTCTCCGTGTTTTCTTTGCAGTGATGCTGTCATAGTTTTGTTTTACAGTTGAGGGTGGACGAGTACCTGCTTATAATTATATAGAAAACCGGATAAAAAAACAAGAGACAATAGATAAAAACAAGGTTGATAATGTTTATCGGCAATTTCGGAAAAGGGGTTGGATTGCGATGCAAAAGAAACCGAATATTTTGATGATATTCTCAGACCATCTCAGAGCAGATGCATTGGGCTGTTTTGGCAGCACAGTAGGAGCTACGCCGAATATTGATCTCCTTGCTGAAGAAGGTGTTGCGTTTCGCCACTGTATGGCGACACAGCCAACCTGTACACCGGCCCGGGCTTCGGTTCTTACCGGAAGACTTCCAAGCGTGCTCAGGACGCGGATGGTGGGGTGCAGCATGCCGGAATCAGAAAAGACGTTGCCGGCGATACTGAGAGAAAATGGGTATCATACGGCTTCTATTGGAAAAATACATTTGAGACCTCAGAGAGAGGAATGGAACCGGGTTGATTCTCTGGGTGAAGGAGAAACTTATTACGGATTTGAGCATGTGGATTTGGTTGATGGGCATGCAGACGGCTGTATGGGCAGTGGATACAGAGAATGGTTGGCGAAGACAACACAAGTTCAGGAAATGCGAGATGTAGAAACTGAATTCTGCGAAGACGTGAGAAACACAAAAAAGAGTAAAGTGCCTTATGAAGGCTGGTCCAGTGTCTACATCGTACAAAAAGTACAGGAATTTCTGGAACAGGCCGCGGAAGAGCCGAGGCAACCTTTTTTCCTTCATGTTTCGTTTCCGGATCCCCATCCGGACAGACTTTCCTTTACCGTTCCTGCCCCCTATGACCATATGTATGATCATGCGCAAATACCTTCGCCGCTGCCACCGTTTTCCAAGGAAAGCGGGATGAGCGAGATGTATGAAATGGTAAGGAAAGGTCTTTTCGGCCCCATGGATTATCCGATCGGTACAAACGCGGCGGACTGGACGCAGTATACGCAGGCAGATTGGCATCGTGTACGTTCTCGCTATTTTGGTCTGGTGAAGCTTTTGGACGAAAGTGTCGGTCAGATGATGAAGGTGCTGGCAGATCAAGGTCTTAAGGATAACACGATTGTTGTATTTCTCTCAGATCATGGAGATTATCTTGGGGATTATGGTTTGCATGGCAAGGGCTTTCACTTCGACAGCACACTTCGCGTTCCGCTTATTTGGTCGGGAGTAGACATTGCAAAGGGTGAGAACCTACAGGTTGCATCTACGATAGATATTTTGCCAACGCTATTGGAGTTGGTAGGGTGTGAGGAACCGACAGGAGTTCAGGGAGTCTCATATGCGAAGTATCTGAAGGGACGTGGAGATTATACACGAACAAGTGCCCTCTCAGAGAATGATGATGATTTTGCCCGGTTTAGAATTCGTACATTGACCACGGACAGATGGATGCTGAATTATTATGCCAAGACCGAATATGTGGAATTGTTTGACCTAAAGAATGATCCCGGTTGTACGTATAATTGCGGTGTCGATCCCAGGTATGCAGATATTCTGCTGAAACTCAAACTGCAATTGCTGGAAGAGGTGATATGTTCCGCGGATGTCATTAATGGGAGGACACAGAAACCCTGCAAACCGGTCTGTAAATGGACAAATCCATCATTATAGTATTATCGACGGTGCTTCAGGCAGCTGACATGGAGTATAGACAGGAGGCCTATAATGACAAAAAACATTGCACACAGGGGTTACAGTGAAAAATATCCGGAAAATAGTTTATTGGCCTTTTCCAAGGCGATCGAAGTGGGATGTGACGGGATTGAATTAGATGTCCATCTCAGTGCGGATAATGTTCCGGTGATCATGCATGATGAGAAAGTGGATCGAACCAGTGACGGAAGCGGGTTGGTGAGAAGCATGACGCTGACGCAGCTGAAGCGTCTGAAACTGGCAGGCGGTGAACGAATTCCTACGCTGGAGGAATATTTTGATCTGGTGAAAACCGCCGGAATCATTACGAATATTGAATTGAAGAACAATGTCTTTTGGTATGAAGGGATGGAGGAACAGGTATATCACCTAATATATAAGTATGGGCTGCAAGACAAGGTAATTCTTTCTTCGTTTAACCACTACTCTATCTTGCAGTGTAAAAAACTGGATCCGAAAATTCCCTGTGGATTTCTGAACGCAAGCTGGATGATCGATGCCGGGAAGTATACCGAAAAATACGGAGTAGAGTATTATCACCCGAGAGTCCAATCGCTGACAGATGAAGTGATAGAAGAACTCCATGACAGAGGGATTCTGATCAACACTTACACGGTGAATGAACCCAAGAAGATGGAATGGCTGATAGAGCGAAATATTCACGGCATTATTACAAATGATCCTGAGTTGCTGGGACAGATTCAAGAGAAGAAACCCATGAAATCAATGGGTTCGGCATTTAACAAATGCCTATAGAAACAACAAAAGAAAGAAAGGAGAAAAAACAATGAGAAGAATGGTGGCATTTCTTTTGGCGGCAGTGCTTGTGATGAGCCTGTTGGCCGGATGCGGTGGTGGACAGACTCTGGATGAGAAGACCACCGCGGCACCTGAGCAGACGACTCAGGGCGGCACTGAGGAAACTCAAGGAGAAACTCAGGGCGAAACGAAGGGAGAGGAGGAGAGCACCGAGGCTCCGAAGATGGAGATTCAGTATCCGCTGACTGATGCGGGAAAGTTGACCTGGTACGTAAAGAGTGGTATTGACGTGCATACTGACTACGTAGAGGCATCCGAATCTCCTTTTCACAGCTATCTGCCGAAAGCTACCGGTGTTTCCATCGAGTGGAGGATGGTTCCCATCGGAGGGAACGCGGACACTGACTATAACCTG
>JAFQDI010000102.1 GCA_017416055.1 Lachnospiraceae bacterium | reverse complement strand
TTTTTGGATTATTGTCTGGCGGTGAAGGTGGTGGATAGCTGCGAGGAGGCGATTGCCCATATCAATCTTCATTCCACCGGTCACAGCGAGTCGATCATCACAAGGACGGATGCACATGCAAAACAGTTTACCACCATGGTGGACAGCGCGGCGGTCTATGTGAATGCGTCTACCCGCTTTACTGACGGCGGAGAGTTCGGTTTGGGCTGTGAGATGGGCATTTCCACCCAGCGGCTTCATGCGAGAGGCCCGATGGGACTGGAGGAACTGACAGTTTATAAATATGTGATTCAGGGCGACGGTCAGGTGCGCTGAGGAAAAGGAGAAGGAAAATGGATAAATTCGGATTTATCGGGACCGGAAATATGGGAGGCGCGCTGGCGATGGCGGTGGCAAAGACCATCGGTGGTGAACGGGTGCTTTTGGCGGATCATTTCATGGAAAAGGCGAAGGAGCTGGCAGGCAAGCTGGGAGCAGGCACTGCGGACAATGCCACACTGGCAGCGCAGGTTAGATATCTGTATCTCGGCGTGAAGCCCCAAATGATGGAGGGTATGCTAAAAGAGATTGCACCGGTGCTGGCAAAGAGAACGGACCGATTCATTCTGGTCACGATGGCGGCAGGTCTCTCCATGGAAAAAATCGGCCGGATGGCGGGTGGCGATTACCCGGTTATCCGCATTATGCCCAACACCCCTGCAGGTGTCGGAGAGGGAATGATCCTCTACACAGCCAACGAGCTGGTGACAAACGAAGAACTGGACGGTTTTGTGCAGGCAATGCAGAGCGCAGGGCGGTTAGATCGGTCGGAGGAAAAATTGATCGATGCGGGCTGCGCAATCAGCGGATGCGGACCTGCCTTTATGTACATGATGATCGAGGCGTTGGCGGACGGCGGTGTGCTATGTGGGCTTCCCCGCGCGAAAGCGATGGAGTATGCGGCACAGACCATGGCCGGTGCGGCGAAGATGGTTCTTGAGACCGGAAAGCATCCGGGTGAATTGAAGGACGCAGTTTGCAGTCCCGGCGGAAGCACGATCGTCGGCGTGAAGGCGTTGGAGGACTGTGGTTTTCGATCAGCATGCATGAATGCGGTGATTGAAGCATATGAAAAAACAAAGGAATTGGGAAATTAAGGCGGTTGACACCGTCCGGGTAAAATAGGAGAGTGAAAGAATGAATCCTGCAAGTTTATTTAAAATGAAAAGTCTCTGGGACAGATTCACGGCAAACCATCCTAAATTTCCGAAATTTCTGCAGGCAATGCAGCAGAGAGGAATTGAGGAGGGGACAATTCTCGCCATGAGTATTACGACTCCGTCCGGAGAAAAGATCGAGACGAATTTGAGAGTCACTGCGGAGGATATGGAGCTGTTCAATGAATTAAAACAACTGTCATAATTTTAACATTCCAGGGAAAAAACAGTTGAATGTGGAAAAAAATTCGTGTATAATGATTACAAAAGCAGATGATTGACGAACGAATTTGGTCAGTCTGCTCAAAAAAAGAAATGGAGGTATCATTTATGACTGGTTTACCCCTCATTATCGCGTTTGTAGTGGCGATTGTTGTCATGATCGTGGCAATCTCCAAGTTCAAACTGCACCCTTTCCTGGCTATCATGGGCGTTTCATTGATTCTGGCTCTGATCGCAGGTATCCCGCTTCCTCAGATCGCTGATGTTATCGGTGCGGGATTCTCCGGAACGTTTAGTTCCATCGGTATCGTGATTATCCTCGGTGCGCTGATCGGCTCTATCCTCGAGGTGACCGGTGCTGCACTGAAGCTAGCTGATCTCGTGATCAAACTGGTGGGCAAGAAGAATCCTGAGCTTGCGATGGAACTCATGGGTTGGGTTGTATCCATCCCCGTATTCTGCGACAGCGGTTTCGTTATCCTGAACCCCATCCGTAAGGCACTGGTTAAGCGTACGAAGGTATCCAGTGTTGCGATGACCGTGGCTCTGTCTGCGGGTCTGTACATCTCCCACGTATTTATTCCCCCGACACCCGGTCCGATTGCGGCGGCACAGACACTGAATATCGGCGATCACCTGCTGATGGTGATGGGTATCGGTGTTCTCGCATCTATCTGTCCTCTGATCGCAGGTGTGATTTTCGCAAAATTCATCGGCAAGAAAGTAAAGAGTGCTGACGAGCAGGTGACCAGTGATGAAGTGGTTAAGACTTATGAGGAATTGGTTGCTGAGTATGGCAAGTTGCCCGGTGGTCTGAATGCGCTGGCTCCCATCATCGTTCCTATCATCATGATGGGTCTTGGCTCTGTTTCCTCCATGGCTGGCTGAACCGGAACTATTTCTAATCTGTGTACATTCTTCGGAAAGCCCGTGATCGCGCTGACCGTTGGTACGCTCTTTGCGATTGCTCAGCTTGCAGGCGCAAAGAAGATGGGAGACTTTTACAACATTACGAACGACACCTTGAAGACCGTTGGACCTATCCTGTTCGTTACCGCAGCAGGCGGCGTTCTCGGAAAGGTTATTTCTTCCACCGACATGGTGAACTATATTAAGGAAAATGCTGAGATGCTGAAGGGCATCGGTATCTTCTTCCCCTTCATCCTTGCAGCTATCCTGAAGAGTGCACAGGGATCTTCCACCGTTGCACTGACCACGACTGCCGGTATCCTTGCACCGCTGATGGGCGTTCTGGGACTGGACACTCCTGTACTTTCCGCTCTGACCGTTATGGCGATCGGTGCAGGTGCGATGACCGTTTCCCACGCGAACGACTCCTACTTCTGGGTGGTTACCAACTTTGGTGAGATGACTCCCGATCAGGGCTACAAGACTCAGACGGTTCTGACGTTGGTATTGGGCGTATCTTCTATGGTAGGTATTTTCCTCATGACTCTGATCTTCTAAGAGATTGGTGGAATCAGGATTTATACAATTAAATAAGGATAAGACAGGCAGGGCTTTCAAGGCCCTGTCTGTTTCAAACTTTTCGGGATAGCTGCCTATTTGGCCGATCCCGGCATCGGGATCCGATAAGCAAAGATCCCGGAATGATCTGAACTGGAAAGGAAATAAGTTTATGGACAAGAATTTACGTGCCAAGGCGGACGCGATCATTGCATCCGCGATCAACGCGGTGAAGCCGGATGAGGCGGTGAGTCGTGCACTGACAGGAAAAGAGTTTCCCGGAAGAGTGATATTAGTCGCAGCGGGAAAGGCTGCATGGCAGATGGCGAAAGCTGCCTACGACTGCCTCGGAGATCGCATCGACAGCGGTGTGGTTGTGACGAAGTATGATCACGTGATGGGACCGATCGCGAACTTTATTTGCCATGAGGCGGGACATCCTGTTCCTGATAAAAATTCTTTTGAGGCGACCGGAGACGCGCTGGATGCAGTCGAGGATCTGAAACCCGAGGACACGGTACTGTTTTTGCTTTCCGGCGGAGGAAGTGCGCTGTTTGAGAAACCTTTGGTATCAGGCGAAGTTCTTCAGGATATTACCGGACAGCTTTTGGCCTGTGGCGCGGATATTGTTGAGATCAATACGATCCGTAAGCGCCTTTCCGGCGTAAAGGGCGGTCGTTTCGCACAGCACTGTGCTCCTGCACACGTATTTTCTATCGTACTTTCGGATATTTTGGGTGATCCTCTGGATATGATCGCATCCGGTCCCGCTTGCCCCGACAGCAGCACCTGTGCGCAGGCGAAGGCGATTGCGGCGAAGTATAATCTGAAATTGACTCCCGAGGCAGAGGCACTCCTTGATCGGGAAACCCCGAAGGAGCTTGACAATGTAACTACGCTGATCAACGGATCTGTTCGTGAGCTTTGTACCGCAGCGGCTGCTGTGTGCAGTGAGATGGGCTATGAACCGGTGCTGCTCACCGATCAGCTTACCTGCGAGGCGAGAGATGCAGGAAGTTTTTTGGCATCAATCCTGAAAACTCATGCAGGATCCGGCAAAAAGATGGCCTTCATCGCAGGCGGAGAGACTGTGGTACATCTCACCGGAAAGGGCAAGGGCGGACGTAATCAGGAGTTGGCGCTTGCAGCAGCAGTTGGAATTGCAGGCATCCCCGGAACGGCGGTGTTCAGCGTGGGCAGTGACGGAACCGACGGCCCTACCGATGCGGCAGGCGGTTACGTGGATTACGAGACTGCAGCTGAACTCAAAGCACAGGGAATTGAGATATATAAAGTCCTTCAGGACAATGACGCGTACCACGCGCTTCAGAAGGTTGGCGGACTGGTGATGACCGGACCGACCGGAACCAATGTAAATGATGTGGCGGTGGCGTTGGTGGAAGGCTGAATGAACATATAATTCAGAGAGCATCAAGAATTCTTGATGCTCTCTTGCGTTAATGGCATTTCAGCTTCAGCAACTGCCACCGCCGAGTAATGGCTGCAGTAAGATCCACTTGATGATTTGATAAATTAATTTGCGATTCATGTAACCTCCCCACCCCCAAACGGTGTTTATTAAGGTGAAGGCCTTCAAAATCTGAGAGGAAAGGAGATGACGCAATGGAAGATAGCCGAATTGTTGATCTATACCTAAGTCGGGACGAGTCCGCAATCTGTGAGACTTCGGAAAAATACGGCAGCCGTCTGCGCTGGCTGTCTCGAGGGATCGTCGGAGAGTGGGAGACGGCTGAGGAATGTGAGAATGACACTTATTATGCGGCATGGAATTCGATTCCGCCCCACGAACCCAGAACCTATCTGTACGCATTTCTGGCTCGGATTACCCGAAATCTGTCTCTGAATTGTTGCCGAAATTGCGAGCGGTTGAAGCGAAGCGCACTGATCTGCGAACTGGACAGAGAGATGGAGCAGTGCATTCCCGCACCGGATGACGTGGACAGCCGTATTGATCAGCTGTTGCTGAAGGATGCGATCAACGGTTTTTTACGTACGCTCAGCGCGGAAAAACGCATCGTGTTTCTGCGTCGTTATTGGTATCTGGACTCCATCGCGGACATCTCAAGACGGTTCGCTATCTCGAAAAGCAAGGTAAAGACTATGCTGTTTCGGGTACGCAAAGAGCTTCGGGAATATCTTGAGAAGGAGGGCTACACCTTATGAGGGGAAATGAGTTATTGGATAACATGATCCTGGTGGATCCGGCTTACGTGGAGGAGGCGGATACCCATTCACTGGAGGGAATGAGCAGGAAAAAAGGCTGGATCGCCTTGGTGGCGTGTGCGATGATGATCTTTGGCGTGATTGTTTTGGGGCAGATAGCGGTGCGTTCGTTTATCGGATCGGGCAAAGGAGGTACCCTTGGAAAGCCGCAGAAGGTCGTGATCAGTCGGGTTGAATTGGAGGACGTACCTGTTCGCAGCGAATCGCTGACGGAATCATTGACCGAAGAGGAACTTTTTGCGCGCTGGGATACGACGATTATCCGTGGGTACGTGCTTGATACGTATAATGTTGAGATCAATTTTGACGGGGAGAAAGTGTACGGCGCAATTGTCACGCTCAAAGTAAAAAAAGTCTTTCGCGGAGAGTGTACGGCGGGAGAGAAGATCAAACTCTTCCTGGACTATCCGCTGGATTTGTCGGATGAACATACGAAAATTTGGATGGAAGACACCGAGGTGATTTCTCAGGTTCGGGTCGGTATGGATGGTATCTTTATGATGATGCCCTACGGGAAAAGCGATACGTGGACGAAAAATGATTGTACCATAAGTTTTCGGTCTTTCGCTAGATATCATCTGCCGGACGGAGTGCGGTTCGCGTTTTTGGAGACAGATGACGGGCTGATATTTCATG
>JAFQDI010000101.1 GCA_017416055.1 Lachnospiraceae bacterium | reverse complement strand
GGTGGAGGGCATTGCGTTCGGCGGTACAAATCGAATCAAAAACGTGAAAAAGGACGTGGGCGGAAAGGGCATCAATGTGAGTACGGCGCTCAAGCAGTTGGGCTACGAGACGCGTGCATTGGTTTTCTCTCATGAGTGGGAGGCTGTTTCCGTGGAAGATGAATTGAAGCGCAGAGGAATTCCTTGTGAGCGAGTTTTTGTTCCCGGTGAACTGAGGACCAATCTGAAGCTTTTTGATTGCAATTTGCAGGAGATGACCGAGTTCAATGAGCGCGGAACGCCCGTTTTGGAGACTGCCGGTGAGGAGATGATTTCACTCATCGAAAACGTGCTTCCGGACACGAAAATTCTCGTTCTCAGTGGCAGTGTTCCGCCGGGAATCTCTTCGGATTTTTACCGGAAGACGATTGAACTGGTGAAGAAGGCAGGTGTGCGGACGATCCTCGACGCAGACGGAGAACTGTTTCGCGAGGGCATCAAGGCGAAGCCGACCATGATCAAGCCCAACCGCGGAGAATTGGAGCGATATCTGGGGAAAACCCTGAGTTTGGAGAAAGAGATTGTGGAGGTAGCCACAGAACTGGTGAAAACCGGTATTCCTTATGTGTGCGTGTCTGTCGGAGCAGACGGCGCATATCTGGCCTGCGAGGAGGGCGTGTATCACACGAAAGGCGCCGAGATCGAGGTTCGCGGAGTGCAGGGTGCGGGAGATTCGCTGGTGGCCGGATTCGCAATCGGTCTGACGGAAAAGCGCAGCCCGGAGGAATGTCTCAGACTGGCGGTTGCCTGTGCCAACGGTTCATTGATTCACGAAGGCACAGAGATGTGCCGGAGAGAAGACGTGGAGAAACTGATCGGTGAGATAGAAGTGAGAAGAATAGGATAAAGGAAAAGACCCTTGTGGCTATGCTCGGTTTGAGCGAAGCGGCAAGGGTTTGTTGTAGTTATGGTTTAATTGGCAATTCATTGAACGGTGGCAGTTTCACTGTCTCCGCAGAAATGGTGATATACAGGCTTCCGTTCACCCACATCTCATAATTTCCGTCATCGGTGGGAACAAGATATGCGGTCTCAGGGGAGACAATAACCATCTGATGTTCCTTGTCCATGGGCGGAAGCGCAGCCGGTTGAACGATAAAGGCATATGATCCGAGGTATAGAAGCAGGCACACCACAAGGGTCGTCACTGTCAGTCGTCGAGAGGTTCGAGCGGACACATTGGAGAGCAACAGATTGATGCGCTGCTTGAAAAAT
This sequence comes from Lachnospiraceae bacterium, assembly GCA_017416055.1. The sequence continues at coordinate 2,413 of JAFQDI010000101.1, read as the reverse complement.
GCCTTGTTGGAATGACCGGCAAATCCGGCAGAAATTGCCTTGGTAGGATTGATAAAATTGTCTGAATGGAGGACCTGAAGCAGTACAGAGGTATAATCGGTCCGTTCAGTTTCTGTCATCGATCGGCAGGCAATCCGGTCACAGCGCAGCTCCAGGAGCTGATCAATGCTTCGGCGGAGAAGATAGACGGCAGGGTTCCACCACATCAGGCAGACCAGGAACTGAAATGCGAGCTTGATCCAAAGATCACGTCCGAGAAAATGTCCAATTTCGTGACGGAGAATGTGGGCAATCTCCTCATCAGAGAACGAAGCACAAGATTCCGGAAGCAAAATAATCGGTTTGAAAAAGCCAATCATCAGCGGATAAGCATAGTCCGGCGTGGTATACACATGGACGGGAGCGGAGCAGGAAACGGCTTTAGCGGCCACTTCGCCAAGCCGGTTCAGGTGTACATTTTCGGTGAAGGAAGCCTTGTCGTTTACCAGACGACGCTGACAAAACAGTCTGCTTCCGAGACGAAAAAGTAGAAGCACCGAACCAATTCCCCAAATCACGCAGAGTAAGCCACCGATCGTCAGGCCGGAAAACAGATTTCGGCGAAGAAAAGCGAAGATTTCCGGATAGACTGACCAGCAATTTACATTGATCGCGCCGTTGACTTCCACCGGAATCAGACAACGCAATATACAGAGCACAAAGACAAGGGTAATGATCCACAGATGCCGGCCCTTAGCTCTGGGCAGAATAATGCTGCAAATCGAGCAGGTGATCGTAAACAGAACCACTGCCATGACCACAGAAAAGAGAGTTAATGTCATTTAAGTTCAAGTTCCTTTCGTTTCATGGCCAGTAATTTCTCCATCTCCTCGATGGTCTGGGCATCGATGCCATTCTTGTCCACCAGCGCAGCAAAAATCCCCAGAAGGCGTCTGCTCTGTGGAAGATTCGGCGTGAGGCGAATCATTTGAGATGCGGCATACTCCTCCTGTGTCATCGTGGGAGCATAGGTACGGCCATAGTTCTGGCCGCATCGCGTGACACCATCTACTTTCAAAACGCCTTTTTTGATCATACTATTTAAAATCAGATGGATCGAATTCGGATTCCAGTCGTTGTCGGAAAGATTTTCCAAAATTTCCGGGCGGGAGAGGGATCTGTTTTTCGTCCAAAGCAGAGTCAGAATACTGAATTCATTTTCGGTTAATACGCCTTTGGGTGTCCTAGCCATAACGTCCTCCTGTGAAAATAATATCTATATCATAGTCTAATTTTTAAAAAAGTGCAAGAGTTAATTATATTATTCATAACTTGATTCTGAATGTAGATAAAGGAGAATTAGGGATCAATCGGTATTCCTTTTTCGCGAAGAAATGCCAGCAGATCGTCTTCATAGTTTTCAATTCCGTCATATTCATAGAAATCAATTTCGTTTCCATCGGTCAGCACCAACACGTAAGAGGGATATTCGATTGTTTCGCCGAGACCGTTAATTCGGTCAGGCTTGTAATAGACTCGTTCAACTTCCGAGTAGCTGTGGTATTCGCCGCGAAGAGAAAAGAATGATGTGTTATCGATGAAGCCATCGGACAAAAAGTTGATGTTCCATCGGGAAAACAGGATGCAGCCACAGACGCCGATCGCGAAAAGAACGCACAGAAATCCTTTCATCAGTTTGTCTTCGCCGCCACCGTTTTGGATGTAATTCATCTCACAATATCGCTCGTAATCCTTTTTGTGAAGCCGCCGGTAAAAGTGAAAACGGGTAAAATAGCTTATACCGAGTGCCGTGATGAACCCGCAACAAATGCAAAACGGAAGATTATTTTCCGGTCCCATGAGATAAACGGAGGCTCTGCTTTCAATCAGCATCAGCGAAAAGTAGAATGCTCCGTAAATCAAAGACGTACCGATGGATAGAGGAATCCAGGAGAGAAGCAGAGTGCTGAATTCTTTGAATGATGTTTTTTCCACGCCAATTTTGTTATAGCTTCCGGCATTTTTATGAATTGCGGACAAATCAGGCAGTTCAATTGCCGCTTCCGTATTCCAAAGACGAAGCAGACGACGCTCATAACCGGTCATCTTTTTCGTCTTGCTTAATTGTTTGATTGCAAGCGGGCGGTTCCCCTTGATCCAGTTGAGAAATGCAGCAGAAGTATATCTAAGGGTGAAATATGTATAAAAATAGCTTACATGAGTGAAAAAATCTTCAGGAAGTCCATATGAGCCGGCGGGAGTATGCGTAGGAGTGACATCGAAGATCAAAAAAAGCTCGTTTATGAAAGATTGAAGAATATTTGTTTTTCGATCCACGTCAAGGCTGATCGCAGTGATCTCATCCAACATGGAATGAAGAACGTTGCCGATGCAATCAAAGGCCTGACGCATTCCTTCTGCATTGGAAATCAGC
>JAFQDI010000100.1 GCA_017416055.1 Lachnospiraceae bacterium | reverse complement strand
TTTAACGAAAATAATATTCCCCCCACGAGGTACCATTATGAACATTCAAATTTTTGGAACGAATAAATGTTTTGACACAAAGAAAGCGATGCGCTACTTTAAGGAGCGCAACATCAAGTATCAGTTCATTGACATGAAAGAAAAAGGTCTTAGCAAAGGCGAGTACACCAGTGTAAAGCAGGCCGTTGGAGGTTTGGAGAAGCTTCTGAATCCCAACTGCAAGGACAAGGATGCGCTGGCGCTGATCAAGTATATTTCGGATGAGGACAAGGACGAAAAGGTTCTGGAAAACCAGAAGGTCTTGTTGACTCCGATCGTAAGAAACGGAAAACAGGCCACCGTCGGATATAAGCCGGAGATCTGGAAAGACTGGAAATAAAAAGTGATCACAAGGAGAAGTTGATATGACTCAGGAAACGATAGATAAAGTTCTCGCTTTCCGCGACGACCGCAACTGGCGCCAGTTCCACAATCCGAAGGATCTTGCAATCTCATTATCCCTTGAAGCGTCCGAGCTCCTGGAAGTGTTCCAGTGGAGCGCTGAGGATGTGAGTTGTGACGGAAAGCTGGACAAGATTCGGGAAGAACTTGCAGATGTGCTCAGTTACTGCATCCTCATGGCGGATGCCTGTGGCCTTGATATGGACGAGGTCGTGCAGGCGAAGGTGAAGAAGAATGCGGAGAAGTATCCGGTGGAAAAGGCATATGGAAATAAGGCGAAGTATACGGAGCTGAAGAATAAGCAGGATTGAAGCATTGAGAGCGGCAGGCAGCAAGGAGGGACTTGGATGAATACAAATCAGATTAAGATTATTACTGCGGATATCACAAAACTGGATGTGGACAGCATTGTCAACGCGGCCAATACCAGCCTGCTTGGCGGCGGAGGTGTAGATGGAGCGATTCACCGCGCAGCGGGCCCGAAGCTGCTGGAGGAATGCCGGACGCTGCATGGCTGCAGGACGGGAGAGGCGAAGATTACAAAGGGATACAATTTGAAGGCGAAATACGTGATTCATACGGTTGGACCGATTTATTCCGGTTCTTCGAGGGATGCGGAGATGCTTTGCAATTGTTATTGGAACTCTTTGGAACTGGCGCGGGAAAATGAAATTCATTCGATTGCATTTCCTGCGATTTCCACGGGCGTTTATGGATATCCGTTGGAGGAGGCAACGCAGATCGCGCTGAAGACGGTGGCGGAGTGGCTGAGGACCAACGCGGATTATGAGATCGCAGTGACATATGCATGCTTTGATAAGAGAACGACAGCATTGTATGAGATGTTGTGGGAGGAAGAAGCTGATGGAGCAGAATAATCGAAAGAACAGACGACGGAAAGTTATTTTACCGATTCTGACCGTTGTGATCCTTGCTTTTGCTGCGTGCGGAATCTATCTGAGTGATTATTATCGTGCGGATATGGAGGCCGTGAATGCATTTGTGACGGAGAATCCGGTGGAAATGCGGAGCGATGCAGAGGGAAATCTGGTATTTGAGCCGGAAAACCCGAACGCGGGACTGATCTTTTATCCGGGCGGTAAGGTGGAATATACGGCATATATTCCGTTAATGAAGGCATTGGCGTCCGAGGGTATTTTCGGCGTGCTGGTGGAAATGCCATTTCATTTGGCGGTGTTTGATGTGGATGCGGCGGACGGAATTCAGGAGCAGTATCCGCAGATTGAGAACTGGTACATCGGCGGTCATTCGCTTGGCGGTTCGATGGCAGCCGCCTATCTGGAGGAAAATGAGGATGATTTTAACGGACTGATTTTACTTGGTTCGTATTCGACCGCGGATCTGTCGGATGAGGAATTATCTGTGCTCTCTGTGTATGGCAGTGAGGATATGGTGTTAAACAGAGAGAAGTATGAGGCGAACAAGGTGAATCTGCCGAAGGATTTTCAGGAGATGGTCATTGACGGCGGATGCCATGCGTATTTTGGCATGTACGGAGCACAGGAGGGCGACGGTAGACCGGAGATCACCAATGATGAGCAGATTGCTCTGACTGTGGATGCGATTGCTGAAATGATGATTGATAATGAATAAGCCCGGTCAAATGAAAGTGAAAAGAAATCAAAAACAGGTGGCGCACATCGAAACTTTCGGTATGCACCACCTGTTATGTATTTTCATATGCAATCTTATCCAAGCACCCTCTCTGTAAACGTTTTCACGATCTGCATATACTCATCCGGAGCAGATGCATAGTTCATCGCATGTCCGGCGCCATGGATAGTATGGAATTCGATCATATCCGGATTGGCCGCATGGATGTTGCAGCTCATGTCGTACGGAACGAAGCGGTCATCGTCGCCGTGGATCAGGAGGATCGGAACTTTTGTTTCTTTCACGGCTTCCACCGGACTTGCGGCATCCAGATTAAACTTGCCGTAGAGCATGCCGCCGAGGCGGATCAGAGGATAAACGAATTTCACCGGCATACCCATGTCGGTGCCGAGGACTTTTTTGATGATGTTGGACGGAGCGTCATACGGGCAGTCGGCGATGATGCCTTTGACGTTCTCCGGCAGGTCCATGGAGGCAGTCATGAGGACCGTTGCGGCACCCATAGAGACACCGCTTAAGAGGATCGGCACATTGCCGAATCGTTCGCCGGCGTATTTGACCCAGTTCAGGACATCGGTGCGCTCTAAGATGCCAAAGGTGATGGTATGGCCTTCGCTGTCACCGTGGGCGCGCTCATCGATGAGGAGCACGTTGCGTCCGGAGTCGGCTGCGATCTTCCAGTTGCCGCAGAAGTCGCGGATGGCGTTCCCTTTGTAGCCATGGCACTGAATCTCCAATGGAGCACCGTCTTTTACATGGTAGTAATGTCCGGTCAGCTTGAGGCCGTCATCGGAGGTGATGGACACGCGCTCGGCCGGGACGGAACGGAATTCGGTGATGGCCGCATCCCAGACTTTTTTGCAGGAGCGACTCTGTTCGTTGTCCTCGTAATCGTATGGACTTGCCTTCGGATCTTTGTAGTAGAAGGCCAGTTTGTAACCGTAATACAGTAAGTACAAAATTGCGGCCGGCAGGCAAAGGATTACGAGTCCGATGAACAGGCCGATTCCGATGAGTGTTTTCCCGTTTTTCTTCATGGCAGATCTCCTTTCTTTCCAAATAGTATAACATAATTTTCCTATATCTCAAAGTTTCTTATAGGAATAAACGATTGTAGTTCCGTCCGCTCTGAGCTATAATAAATAGATTAAGAAAATTAATTTTTTCTCTTGATAGTATGGTCGTGAGAAACCATAGTAAGACCATAGAAGAGAGAAGGAGGGAATGATGAAACGTGTTTGGGTTCGATCCGTTCATGATACATTTGATTATGTGATGCAGCATTACTATCCGGCCGGATTGGAGGAGATGGTAGAGCGAAAGGACACTTACGCCATTATTTCCATTCAGGATGCCCATACAGGCGGTTTCGGTGTGCAGTTTGCAGAGAATCAGTTTTGCAAAGGTGTACTGACACTGTATTTTGACGATATTGTGAAAGAAGTGGAA
>JAFQDI010000099.1 GCA_017416055.1 Lachnospiraceae bacterium | reverse complement strand
TTTCTGGTGGATTCCGGTGGCCAGTACTATGAGGGAACCACCGATGTGACCAGAACCATGGCGGTAGGACCTCTGACTGAGGAGGAGAAGGTTCATTTCACACTGGTACTTAAGGGTATGCTGAATCTGGCTTCCGCAAAGTTCCTTTACGGTGTGCGCGGAATCAATCTGGATTATTTGGCGAGAGCGGCGCTGTGGGAAAAAGGACTGGATTTCAATCACGGTACCGGTCATGGTGTGGGTTATCTGCTGAATGTACATGAGGCACCCAACGGATTCCGATGGAAGATCGTTCCGGAGCGCAACGACAGCTGTATACTGGAGGAAGGAATGATTACCTCCGATGAGCCTGGATTATATATTGAGGGAAGCCATGGCATCCGCACGGAAAATTTAATCCTCTGCAAGAAGGCAGAGAAGAATCAGTACGGTCAGTTCATGGAGTTTGAGCATCTGACCATGGCACCCATTGATTTGGATGCGGTGGATGTGACACTCCTGGACGATGTGGATAAGCGCAGACTGAATGCGTACCATCAGGATGTGTACGAGAAGATTGCTCCACATCTGAACACCGAGGAAGCTGAATGGCTGAAGGAAATGACCCGTCCGCTGTAAAGCGAGGAGTTTGATCGATGCACAGAGAAAAGGATACCCACGATTCGTGGATTGCGCAGGAATTTGAGCATCTGTATGATGAGGTGCAGATCCTGGAGGAAACAGAAGAGTTTACCGATGAGGAACGGCTTAAGAAGGCCGTTCCTGCTTTGCTGTCCTGGTTTGGCCGTCATGCGCGGGTTTTGCCCTGGCGGGAAGAGCCGACACCTTACCGCGTCTGGATTTCGGAGATCATGTTGCAGCAGACCAGAGTGGAGGCGGTAAAGCCGTATTTTGAACGCTTTTTGCAGGCGTTTCCGAGCGTGGAAGCGCTGGCTGCGGCAGAGGAAGACCGATTACTGAAGATGTGGGAAGGCTTGGGATACTATAACCGTGCGAGAAATCTCCAACGCGCGGCGAAGGAGATTCTGGATCGTTATGATGGAAAGATGCCGGGAGATTATGCAGAACTACAGACGCTGCCCGGTATCGGATCCTACACAGCCGGAGCGGTTTCCTCAATCGCGTTTGGCCGAAAAGTTCCGGCAGTGGACGGAAATGTGCTTCGGGTCATTTCCAGAGTGACGGCCAGTCGAAAGGATATCACAGACGTGGCAACGAAAAAGCAGATGGAGGCATTGCTTTTGAACGTGATGCCGGAGAAAACCCCAGGTGAATTCAATCAGGCCCTGATGGAAGTCGGAGCGACGGTATGTATCCCCCGCGGCGAACCGCTTTGCGGAGAGTGTCCGTTTGAGTCGCTTTGTCTTGCCGGGCGTCATAAACTGACCGGGGAGATACCGGTGAAGAAGGCGCAGAAGGCGAGACGGGTCGAGCAGCGGACGATACTTCTGTTCCATGACGGAGAGCGGGTGTTCGTGAGGAAGCGGCCGGCAAAAGGACTGCTCGCCGGATTGTACGAATTCCCCAATGAAACCAGCTGGCTTACTGAGCAGGAGATCAAAGAACGGGCAAAGAGAATGACAGCCGGGTGGCAGGACATTACCTTTGCGGGCGATGCGACTCATATCTTCAGCCATGTAGAGTGGCATATGAAAGGGTATCTGATCCGGGTGCCGAAGGGGAGCATTCCCGTGGAGTTTGCGGCGGATGTGGGCCAGCTGAAAACGCAAAAAGCGATTCCGAACGCGTTCATATTGTACACACGAAAAATAATGGGGATATTGGAGAAAAACGAAAAATAATAGCTTGTTTCTGCGAAAGACAGAAAATATGTTGAAAAGTTATGGTTGAATTGCACAAAAAATAGTCGACCAAATTGTGTATTATGTCAAGTGCTACAAAATTAAAAAAACGGCAAAAAAACACTTGTATTTCTGAAAAGACGTGGCTATAATAGGGTCAACATCTTAGTTGACAGCAGTTGCTTTATAGCACAGGAATGACAGGACGGCAAACACGAGAGAAAAAGGTGGTTTCGAAAGAAACCGCCTTTTTTGCAGATGTAAACGAGGTACGAGATGAAAAAGCTTTTATTGGTAATCAACCCGCAGTCGGGAAAAACGCAGATCAAAGCAAAGCTGTTGGACGCGGTGGATATCCTGATCAAGGCCGGATATCGGGTTGAGGTATACGTGACGCAGTGCGCGATGGATGCGAAGCGGGTCGTGAGCGAACGGGGAGTAGAACAGGATGTGATCGTGTGCAGCGGTGGCGACGGAACACTGAATGAAGTGATTAATGGATTGATGGCACTTGAAAATCCGCCGGTGCTCGGTTATCTGCCCTCCGGAAGTACCAACGATTTTGCGGCGAGTCAGGGGATTCCCACCGAGTTGCTGGCGGCGGTCAGAGCGGTAGTGGAACGAGAGTGTACCCGTGTAGACGTTGGATGCTTCAATGGAAGATATTTTACATATGTTGCCGCGTTTGGCCTTCTGACTGAGGTTCCTTATGTGACACCCAGAGAGACAAAGGCGTTGCTCGGCTATCAGGCGTATCTGCTTGAGGGCGCAAAGCGCCTTGGCAAATTGGAAAAGCATCATCTGCGCGTGACCGTGGACGATCAGTTCTACGAGGGGAATGTACTGATCGGCATGGTGAGCAATGCGAGCCGAATCGCCGGAATAAAGGGATTGAACGGAAAGAAAACAAAATTTGACGACGGAAAATTTGAGGTGTTGCTGATTGAATATTCCGCGAATCTTTTGAAATTGACAGAGACGGTGACTGAACTGGTGACGCCGGAGATTCCGGCAAAATATGTACATCGATTTGAGGGAAGTCATATCCGATTTGAATTTGATGATCCGACGGATTGGGTTTTGGATGGAGAGTTTGGCGGAAGTCTGACTGAAGTCGTGGTTGATGTGGCAAAACAGGCATTACAAGTGATAAAATAGAAAATTTTTAAAAAAGTTTGCCGAAAGGTCTTTACATTTGTCGAATGATGTGATATAAATAGAGTTCACTATGGGTTATTATGCGATAATAGGCCATAGTGGACTTTGTTGCTGTATTGCGGCAAATGCGAAAGGACGAAAAAGCCAGTGGAAAAAGAAAAGTTTGTAGAAAAACTGCAGAAATTGGTGGAAGTAGGAAAGTCGAAGAAATCCTCAATGGATATCAATGAGGTCCAGGAATTTTTTGCAAATGAAGAGATGTCAAAAGAGCAGCTGGATCATGTTGTGACCTACCTTGAGAATCATGGGATCGAAGTCTTGCGCGTAATGAGTGATGACCTGACACTGGAAGAAAATCTGGTGCTCGATGTGGACGTGGACGAAGACAATTTCGACATGAGTGAGGAAGAGGAGATTGACTTAAATGCGATCAATCTGCTCAGTGGTGTCAGCACAGAAGACCCGGTGAAGATGTACTTAAAGGAGATCGGAACCGTTCCCCTTCTGACTGCCGATG